>NZ_BAAALT010000049.1:0-11729 GCF_039528515.1 Luedemannella flava | reverse complement strand
CGTGGTCGCGGTGGCGGCGCGGGCGGTGCCTTCGGGCGTCCCGGCGGCCGGCCGAGCAAGGGTCGCAAGTCCAAGAAGCAGCGGCGTCAAGAGTTCGACAACCTGTCCGCCCCGACGATGAGCTCGGGCGCCCCGCGGGGCAACGGCCAGGTCGTCCGGCTCCCGCGCGGCGCCTCGCTGTCGGACTTCGCCGACCGCATCAACGCCAACCCCGGCCCGCTCGTGCAGGAGATGTTCAGCCTGGGTGAGATGGTGACCGCGACGCAGTCGTGCTCCGACGAGACGCTCATGATCCTGGGCGAGCACCTCGGCTTCACCGTCGAGATCGTCAGCCCGGAGGACGAGGACCGCGAGCTGCTCGCGCAGTTCAACATCGACCTCGACGCCGACATCGACGAGGAGCGGCTGGTCACCCGGCCGCCGGTGGTCACGGTCATGGGTCACGTCGACCACGGCAAGACCAAGCTGCTGGACGCGATCCGGCAGGCGAACGTGGTCGAGGGCGAGGCCGGCGGCATCACCCAGCACATCGGCGCGTACCAGGTCCACGTGCAGCACGAGGGCGTGGACCGGGCGATCACCTTCATCGACACCCCGGGTCACGAGGCGTTCACCGCCATGCGTGCCCGTGGTGCGCAGGCCACGGACATCGTGGTCCTGGTGGTCGCGGCCGACGACGGCGTCATGCCGCAGACGATCGAGGCGCTCAACCACGCGAAGGCGGCCGACGTGCCGATCGTGGTGGCCGTCAACAAGATCGACAAGCCGGACGCCAACCCGGGCAAGGTGCGCCAGCAGCTGACGGAGTACGGCCTGGTGGCCGAGGACTACGGCGGCGACACCATGTTCGTCGACATCTCGGCCAAGAGCCGGATCAACATCGACGGGCTGCTGGAGGGCGTCCTGCTCACCGCGGACGCGGCGCTGGACCTGCGGGCCCCGGTGGACGGCAAGGTCCAGGGCATCGCGATCGAGGCGCACCTCGACCGCGGCCGCGGCCCGGTCGCCACGGTGCTGGTCCAGCAGGGCACGCTGCGGGTCGGCGACGCCATCGTCGCGGGCGAGGCCTACGGCCGCGTCCGGGCGATGCTCGACGAGAACGGCCGCGTGGTCGACGAGGCCGGACCGGCCCGCCCGGTCCTGGTGCTCGGTCTGACCGCCGTGCCGGGCGCCGGCGACACCTTCCTCGTCACCGAGGAGGAGCGCACCGCGCGCCAGATCGCCGAGCAGCGCCAGGCGCGCAAGCGCGCGGCGCAGTTCGCCAACAGCGGCCGCCGGGCGACGCTGGAGACGCTGCTTGAGCAGATCAAGGAGGGCGAGAAGACCTCGCTGGCCCTGATCATCAAGGGTGACGTCTCCGGTTCGGTGGAGGCCCTGGAGGACGCGCTGGTCAAGCTCGACATTCCGGAGGAGATCCAGCTCAAGATCATCCACCGGGGCGTCGGCGCGATCACCGAGAACGACATCAACCTCGCCAGCGCGTCCGGTTCGGACTCGACGGCGATCATCATCGGCTTCAACGTGCGCCCGACCATCCAGGCGCGCGACCTCGCCGACCGCGAGAGCGTGGAGATCCGGTACTACACCGTCATCTACCAGGCCATCGAGGAGATCGAGGCGGCCCTCAAGGGCATGCTCAAGCCGGTGTACGAGGAGGTCGAGCTCGGTACGGCCGAGATCCGCGAGGTCTTCCGCTCGTCGAAGTTCGGCAACATCGCGGGTTGCATCGTGCGCAGCGGTCTCATCCGCCGCAACACGAAGGCCCGGCTCATCCGCGACGGCGCGGTGGTGGCCGACAACCTGTCGATCGTCGGCCTGCGCCGGTTCAAGGACGACGCCACGGAGGTCCGCGAGGGCTACGAGTGCGGTATCACGCTCGGCAGCTACAACGACATCCGCGTGGAGGACGTCATCGAAACCTTCGAGCTGCGCGAGAAGCCGCGCAGCTGACGTTGCCCGTCCCGGGCGCCGGCCGACGCCGGCGCCCGGGCGGCACCCATCCCGCACGGAGGAAGTCCCGCTTGTACACGGGCACCATCGTCTTCGACATGCTCCTGCCCGGCGACAGCCAGTCACTGAAGGACAAGCGCTCGTACGTGCGACCCATCGTCGCCGCGCTGCGCAAGTTCGAGGTCGCGGCCGCCGAGGTGGGTCAGCTTGACCGCCACGGGCGCGCCGAGATCGGCGTCGCGGTCGTGGCCAGCGACACGACGCACGTGTCCGAGGTCCTCGACTCATGCGAACGGATGATCGCCGGTCGGCCGGAAATCGAGCTGCTATCGGCCCGGCGGCGCCTCTACGGTGAGGATGACTGACGCGTGAAGCGGGGTAAGGTCAACCCAGCGTCAGCACAGCGAGCCAGCACAACATAGCCGGGAGGTGGGAGAATGTCCGATCCGGCCAAGGTCCGTCGGCACGCCGAGCGCGTGCGCGAGCTTGTCGCCGAGGCGGTGCGCACCCAGGTGAAGGATCCCCGACTCGGGATGATCACCATCACCGACGCCCGGATCACCGGCGACCTGCGCGACGCGACCGTCTACTACACGGTGCTCGGTGACTCGGCCGCCCAGGCGGGCACCGGCGCCGCCCTGGACAGCGCCAAGGGCCTGCTGCGCAGCACGGTCGGGCGCGCGCTCGGCCTGCGCCACTCGCCGAGCCTGACCTTCGTCCTCGACGACGTGCAGGACCACGCTAAGGAGATCGACGAGCTGCTGGCCGAGGCCGCCGAGCGCGACGCCCGGGTCCAGCAGTTGGCGGCCGGCGCGCGTTACGCGGGCGATGCCCAGCCGTACCGGGTCGACTCCGACGACGAGGACTCCGACGACGCGGCCCCGCCCGCCGACGACCGCGGATGATCGGCGTCACCGCCGACGAGGCCGCTCCGCCCGGCCTGTCCGAGGACGACTGGGCGGCGGCGGTCGCCGCCGTCGCCGGGCTGCCGCGCACCGCCTCCGTGGTCCTGGCGTGCCACATCAACCCCGACGGCGACGCGCTGGGCAGCATGCTGGGCTTCGGTCTCGGGCTGCGCCAGCTCGGCTTCGCCAACGTGCAGGCCAGCTTCGGCGAGCCGTACGACCTGGTTGAGGTCTTTGGTTTTCTGCCCGGCCAGGAGCTGCTCGTGCCGCCGGCGCAGACCGACCGGCGGCCCGACCTCCTGGTCACCTTCGACGCGGCGAGCCTGTCCCGGCTGGCCGAGCTGGCGTCCACTCTGGACACCGCGACGACGTCCATTGTGCTCGACCACCACGCGACCAACCCGGGCTTCGGCGCCATCCGGCTCATCGACCCGTCGGCGGCGGCCACCGCCCAGGTGGCCGCGACGTTCCTGGACCGGCTCGGCGTCGTCTACGACCAGGCCATCGCGACCTGCCTGTACACGGGGCTGAGCACCGACACCGGGTCGTTCAAGTTCGACGCGACCACCCCGGCGGTGCACGAGCTGGCGGCCCGGCTCATCGCCACCGGGCTGCGTCCGGCCGAGCTGTCCCGGCGCCTGTTCGACACCCGGCCGTTCGGCGCGGTACGCCTGTTGGGTGAGGTGCTCGACAGCGCCCGACTGGACCCGGCGGGCGCGCGCGGACGTGGCATCGTCTACGCCCACGCCGACCTGGCGGGCCTGGCCCGGCACAACCAGCCGGCGCACGTGCTGGAGAGCTTCATCGACGTGGTGCGCACGGTCGCCGAGGCCGACGTGGCGTGTCTGGCCAAGCCCATCCGCGACGGCGAGTGGTCGGTGTCGCTGCGCAGCAAGGGCGCCAACGACGTGGCGGCCGTGGCCCAGGCACTGGGCGGCGGCGGCCACCGCCTCGCCGCCGGCTTCACCTGGCGCGGCACCCTCCCGGACCTCTTCGCCGCCGTCGACCGGGAGCTGGCTGCCTGACCCCGGGCGGCCTGCGGCGGGAAGAGGCCCCTCTGGGGGCTTTCTCGCCGCGGCTCCTCTTCGTCACCACAATCGGGGTATGGAGCAGTCGGGGCCGGGGTTGGTGGGCCTTCGCGGTCAACTGTGTGCGCTCGCCACGGTCGCGGTGGTGGCCGGGTTCCTGCCGTCGTTCTCGGTCGGGGCCAACGCGCTCGTCGCCGTCGTCGGCGTGGTGATGTGCTGGCTGGGTCCGTCCGGTCGGCTCGGTCGCCGCAGCGTCGCCGGCCGGCCCAGCGGCCGGGGTGCGTTGCTGTGGTTGGTGCCGCTGCTGCTGGTGGGGCTCGTGGAGCTGTACGCGTTCAGCCGGCAGGCGGATGTGGCCTATCCGACCCTGTCGCTGCTGGCCGACCCGGTGCTCGGGACCTATCCCGGCCGGGTCGTCGGGTGCCTCGGCTGGCTGGTCGGCTTCTGGTGGCTGGCGCGGCGATGAGCGTGAGCCGCGCGGTCATCATCGGTCTCTTCGTCCTGGGCGGTCTGATCTTCCTGGTGCTGGCGGTGCTGTCCCGCCGGCCCGGTTCCGTCGTGCCGACGTTCGGCGCGTGCGTCGAGGCGGTCGTCGGCTGGGAGGTCCGTCGGATCCCCGTCGGCCGCATCGCCGTGTACGCGTTCTGGTGGTGGGTCGGCTGGCACTTCCTGGCCCGCTGACAACATTCTGCGCTCCCACTATCTGGAAAAGCTGCGCAGAATCTGGACCTGAACGATAACTTAGACAGCGTGCGCAGCGGGCTGATTCTTCGCCGCCGCGGCGGGACCTCCATTCGGTAGGCCAGCTCCCCGCCGCGGGTGATGGTCGCTGGCCGGGACGCATCGAGACGGACGTCCGTCGATTGACCGCCGGGGCTCGGCCGCCCATCCGCAGTGGCCGCGCCGCCGACACCAACCGTGGACCACGGCACCGGAGAACCCGGCGCCGGGACCGCCGAGCGCAGCCTCACGCGAACTGGAAGGACCCCACCATGGCAACCGCTGTGGTCACCGCGCCGCGCGCCACGGGCGCACGGCCCACCTGGCATACACCGACGACCGCGCCCATGTCGCCGGTCGCCGAGGCGCCCGCCGCCCCGGCCGCGCACAGCGCCACGCCCGGTGTCACGGGCAGCCGCCGACGCCGCGCGACCGGCGCGGGCGACGACGGCTCCGCACGGGCGGCGCTGCAGCAGTCGCTGGACCGGCGCTGGTAGGCGACGACCCTGTCGGAGTAAGCCAACCGCCGGGAGCGCCCCCCTCCGGCCGTCGCATCGCCGCGCTGGCGTTGCCCGCCCTGGTGGTGCTCGCGGCCGAGCCGCTCTACCTGCTCGTCGACACGGCCGTCGTCGGTCACCTCGGCAGCGCCGAGCTGGCCGCCCTCGCCATCGGCGGCGGGCTGCTCGCGCTCGTCGCGTGGCTGGGCAACGTCCTCGCGTACGGCACGACCGGCAGCGCCGCGCGGCTGTTCGGCGCCGGCGACCGGACCGCCGCCGTCGTGGACGGCGTGCAGGCGTCCTGGCTGGCGCTCGCCGGCGGGGTCGGGGTGGCGCTGCTGGTGCAGCTCGTGGCCGGGCCGCTCACCCGTACTCTCGCGGGCAACGCCGACCCCGGCGTGGCGGAGGCCGCCGAGGGATGGCTGCGCATCGCGGTCCTGGGCGCACCCGGGATCCTGCTCGCCATGGCCGGCAACGGCTGGATGCGCGGGGTGCAGGACACCGCCCGACCCATGCGCTACGTGCTCGGCGCGAACCTGATCTCCGCGGCGCTCTGCCCGGTCCTCGTCTACCCCCTCGGCCTCGGCCTCAACGGCTCGGCGATCGCCAACGTGGTCGCCCAGACGCTCAGCGGGGCGCTGTTCGTGCGCGCCCTCCTCGTGGCGGGCGTGCCGCTCGCCCCGCATCCCGGCACGCTGCGCCGCCAGCTCGTGGTGGGCCGCGACCTGCTCGTGCGCGGCGCCGCGTTCCAGGCCTGCTTCCTGTCCGCGGCCGCGGTCGGCGCCCGGTACGGCGCGGCGACCCTCGCCGCCCACCAGATCGGTCTCCAGCTCTGGTCGGCGTGCGCCCTCGCCCTTGACTCGATCGCGATCGCGGGTCAGGCCCTGGTCGGCGCGGCGCTCGGCGGCGGGGACGTGCCCGGCGCCCGGCGCACCGCCCGCCGGCTCACCGTCGTGGGCGGCTGGTGCGGCCTCGGCTTCGCGATCGTCATCGGCGCCGGCGCGTTCGTGCTGCCCGGCCTGTTCAGCGGCGACGCGGCGGTGCGGGAGCGGGCGCTCGTGGCGTGGCCGTGGTTCGTGGCGATGCTGCCGCTGGCCGGCGTGGTGTTCGCGCTCGACGGGGTCTTCATCGGCGCGGGCGACGTGCGCTTCCTGCGCAACCTCACGCTGGTGGCGGCGCTGGCGTTCTTCCTGCCCGCGATCTGGCTCGGCTACCGGCTCGACCTGGGCATCGGCGGCCTATGGGCGGCCCTGTCCCTGTTCGTGGTGGTGCGGCTGGTCGGCCTGCTCGCCCGCGTCGCGGGCGGGCGCTGGGCGGTGGCCGGCGCGCCGACCTAGGGCCCGGGCGTGAACCGCGACAGCAGGACCGACGTGGTGACGGCCGTCACCATGGCGACGCCGAGCAGGAGCCAGTCGGTCTCGCGAAGCTCGCCGGTGTGCCGGCGGAAAACCTCGGCGAGCTGGGCGCGGCGGTGCTCGCGACGGATCTGACGCTCGATCCGGGCGCCCCAGACCTGCAGCTCGACCATGGGGTCGGCGGGGCCGGTAGCGCGAGGGGGGTGCGGACGTGGGCTCATGGCGGTGCTCCGAGGATCCGGCGCCGGGGGGCGCGCCGTCACAGGTTGCGACTCAGAGTACGTCACCGCAGGTCAGGACGAGTTCCCCCGAATGGCCCAGTCGATGGGCGTGGCGGGGCGTGCGGCGGCGCCGGCGGCGGATGAGAGGCTCGCACCGTGACAGGGCGCGAGAAGACACAGCCGGGCGGCCTCATCGTCGTCGACAAGCCGGCGGGGATGACCTCGCACGACGTGGTGGCGCGGGTGCGCCGCGCCGCGCGGACCCGACGCGTGGGGCACGGCGGCACGCTCGACCCCATGGCGACCGGGGTGCTCGTGATCGGCGTCGAACGCGCGACCCGCATGCTCACGTACGTGATCGGCAGCACCAAGACCTATCTGGGCACGGTGCGGCTCGGCCAGACCACCATCACCGACGACGCCGAGGGCGAGGTGCTGACGCAGGCGTCCGCCGCCGCGGTCACCGACGAGGCGATCCGTGACGCGCTCGCCCGCTTCGTCGGTGAGATCGACCAGGTGCCCAGCGCCGTGAGCGCGATCAAGATCAAAGGCGTCCGGTCGTACGCCCGGGTGCGCGGCGGCGAGGAGGTCGAGCTGGCGCCGCGCCGGATCACCATCTCGCACCTGTCGGTCGGGGATATCCGCCCGGTCGACGGCGGCGTGTGCCGCGACGTGGACATCGAGGTGTCCTGCTCGTCCGGGACGTACATCCGGGCGATCGCCCGGGACCTGGGCGCGGCGCTGGGCGTCGGCGGGCACCTCACCGCGCTGCGGCGCACGGCCGTCGGGGGGTTCACCCTGGCCGAGGCGGTGACGATCGAGGACCTGTTCGCGCGGGCGGAGCGGGACGAGCCCGTGGTCACCCTCGACCTCGCGGCGGCGGCACGGCGCTGTTTCCCGGGCCGCGAGGTGGACGCCACGGCGGCCACGACGCTGGGTCACGGCGGCCCACTGCCCACGGCCGGAATCGAGGGACCTTACGCGGTCTTCGGACCCGGCGGAGAGGTGGTCGCTATCGTTTCCGAGCGGGGCGGTCGGGCGCGGCCCGAGGTCGTCCTCACGCCCGCCTGACAGAGCCGGAACGGCGAGGAGGAGCGGATGCAGCGGTGGCGCGGGCTGGGCGCGGTGCCCGGAGGCTGGGGTCGGTCGGTGGTGACGATCGGCGTGTTCGACGGCGTGCACCGGGGACACCAGCAGATCATCCGGCACACCGCGGCCCGGGCCCGGGAGCTCGGGGTCTCCTCGGTCGTCGTCACGTTCGACCCGCACCCGGCCGAGGTCGTGCGGCCCGGCTCGCACCCGGCGGTGCTCACCGAGCCCGCCCGCAAGGCGGAGCTGATCGAGGAGCTGGGCGTCGACGTCCTCTTCGTGATCCCGTTCACGGTCGAGTTCTCCCGGCTGAGCGCCGAGACCTTCGTGCATGACGTGCTGGTCGAGCAGCTGCACGTGGCCGCCGTGGTGATGGGGGAGAACTTCCGGTTCGGCCACCGGGCCGCCGGCGACGTGGCGCTGCTGACCCGGTTGGGGCGCAACTTCGGGTTCACCGTGGAGGGCGCGCCGCTCGTGGGGGCCCAGGCGGGCGCCGGCGAGCCGACGCTGTTCTCCTCGACGTACATCCGGGCCTGTGTCGACGCCGGGGACATCGCGGCCGCGACGGCCGCGCTGGGCCGTCCCCACCGGCTGGAGGGCGTGG
Organism: Luedemannella flava; assembly: GCF_039528515.1. Taxonomy (NCBI): domain Bacteria; kingdom Bacillati; phylum Actinomycetota; class Actinomycetes; order Micromonosporales; family Micromonosporaceae; genus Luedemannella; species Luedemannella flava. The sequence goes on along the minus strand of NZ_BAAALT010000049.1, from coordinate 3,360 downwards.
TCGTGCGCGGCGACCAGCGCGGCCGGGAGCTGGGCTTCCCGACGGCCAATCTCATGCCGACCCGGTTCGCGGCGGTGCCGGCCGACGGGGTGTACGCCGGGTGGCTGAGCGCGCGGCACCTCGGGGGGCCGCTGCGCGCCGCCGTGTCGATCGGGACGAACCCGACGTTCTCGGGACGCGAGCGCCGCGTCGAGGCGTACGCCCTGGACTTCGACGGCGACCTCTACGGCGAGCGGGTGCGCCTGGACTTCGTCGAGCGCCTGCGCGACACGCTCCGCTTCGACGGTGTCGAGCCGCTCATTGCCCAGATTCACGACGATGTCGCCCGTACCCGTGCGATCCTGGCCTGATCAGCCCACGCCGGCCGCCTCGGGCGGGCCGGGGATCGGGGTCTGTTAGCCTTGGGGCTACGCCGGGTAACCGGTCGGGGTCCCGCGTGCCTGCACGACGCCGCGGGTGCGGGGCTCGTTCAATGCCCGACAGATGAGGGAGAGTATGGCGCTCGAAACGGCCGAAAAGGCCAAGATCATTGAGGAGTTCGGCGCGAACGCGCAGGACACGGGCTCGCCCGAGGTCCAGATCGCGATGCTGACGTCGCGCATCAACACGCTCACCGAGCACCTCAAGCAGCACAAGCACGACCACCACAGCCGCCGCGGCCTGCTGATCCTCGTGGGCCAGCGTCGCCGGCTCCTGGCCTACCTGGCCAAGAAGGACATCGCGCGCCGCCGGGCCATCGCCGAGAAGCTCGGCCTGCGGCGCTAGAAGCAGACAAGCGGGGGAGTCGGTTGGCGGATCGCCGGTCGCTCCCCCGCGGTCCAGTGAGACACTTGTCGACAGCGGACGTGTCGGCGCAACCGGCGCACAGCGGCACACCGCGGACACCTACAGGGGCATCTCCGGTAACGGGGAGCCGAGCGGACGACAGAGCCAGCTCGCGTGATCGGTCCTCGGTAGTGGCCTTCGGAAGGCGCGGCGCGCCTGCGAGGGCTTCGATCGAAGACCGACCGCGATCCGCTCCCCACGGCGTGCCCCGCACACATTGAGGGAGTTCATCAACACATGACCGAGCAGACAAACCTCGGCACCCAGCACAGCAAGGCGATCATCGACAACGGGTCGTTCGGCACCCGCGAGATCGTCTTCTCCACCGGCCGCCTCGCCCAGCAGGCCGCCGGCTCCGTCCTCGCCCAGCTCGAGGACACCGTCGTGCTCTCGGCCACCACGGTCGGCAAGCACCCGAAGGACCAGTTCGACTTCTTCCCGCTGACGGTGGACGTCGAGGAGCGCATGTACGCGGCCGGGCGCATCCCGGGTTCGTTCTTCCGCCGCGAGGGTCGCCCCAGCGAGGACGCGATCCTCACCTGCCGGCTCATCGACCGCCCGCTGCGCCCCAGCTTCGTCAAGGGCCTGCGCAACGAGGTCCAGGTCGTCTGCACCGTGCTCGCGCTCGACCCGGCCCACCCGTACGACGTCGTCGCGATCAACGCGGCCTCGATGTCGACGAAGCTGTCGGGCCTGCCGTTCTCCGGCCCGATCGGCGCGACCCGCGTGGCGCACGTCGACGGCACCTGGGTGGCCTTCCCGACCAACGAGGAGCTGGAGCGCGCGACGTTCGACATGGTCGTCGCCGGCCGTACGCTGCCCGACGGCGAGGTCGCGATCATGATGGTCGAGGCCGAGGCCACCGACCACACCGTCGCCCTCGTGGCCGGCGGCGCGACCGCCCCGACCGAGGAGGTCGTGGCGAGCGGCCTCGAGGCCGCCAAGCCCGCCATCCGCGAGCTGTGCCGCGCCCAGAACGAGCTCGCGGCCGTCGCCGCGAAGCCGACCGCCGAGTTCCCGGTCTTCCTGGACTACCAGGACGACGCCTACGCCGCGGTCGAGGCCGCCGCCCGGGCGGACATCGCCGAGGCCCTCAAGATCGCCGGCAAGGCCGAGCGCGAGGAGGCCCTCGACGCGGTCAAGGAGCGCGCGCTCGAGTCGGTCGTGGCCCAGTTCGAGGGCCGCGAGAAGGAGCTGTCCGCGGCCTTCCGCTCGGTCACCAAGAAGGAGGTCCGGGCCCGGGTCCTGCGCGAGCAGGTCCGCATGGACGGCCGCGGCCTGCGCGACATCCGCCCGCTGAGCGCCGAGGTCGGCGTCCTGCCCCGGGTGCACGGCTCAGCCCTGTTCGAGCGCGGCGAGACCCAGATCCTCGGCGTCACCACGCTGAACATGCTCCGCCTGGAGCAGACCCTGGACACCCTGGGCCTCGCGAAGACCAAGCGTTACATGCACAACTACAACTTCCCGCCGTACTCGACGGGTGAGACCGGCCGCGTCGGCTCGCCGAAGCGGCGGGAGATCGGCCACGGCGCGCTGGCCGAGCGGGCGCTCATCCCCGTGCTGCCCAGCCGCGAGGAGTTCCCGTACGCGATCCGCCAGGTGTCCGAGGCGCTCGGCTCCAACGGCTCGACGTCGATGGGCTCGGTCTGCGCCAGCACGATGGCGCTGCTGTCCGCCGGTGTGCCGCTGAAGGCGCCGGTCGCCGGCATCGCCATGGGTCTCATCTCCGACGAGGTCGACGGCAAGACCACGTACGTGACGCTGACCGACATCCTCGGCGCCGAGGACGCGTTCGGCGACATGGACTTCAAGGTCGCCGGCACCCGCGACTTCGTGACCGCCCTGCAGCTGGACACCAAGCTCGACGGCATCCCGTCGGACGTGCTGGCCGGCGCCCTGCAGCAGGCGCACGACGCCCGCCAGGCGATCCTCGACGTGATGAGCGAGGCGATCGGCTCCCCGGCGGACATGTCGGACTACGCGCCGCGCGTCACCACGATCAAGATCCCGGTCGACAAGATCGGCGCGGTCATCGGTCCCAAGGGTCAGATGATCAACGCGATCCAGGACGAGACCGGCGCCGACATCACCATCGAGGACGACGGCACGATCTACGTCGGCGCGACCGACGGCCCGAGCGCCCAGGCGGCGGTCGACCGGATCAACGCCATCGCCAACCCGACCCTGCCGAAGGTGGGCGACCGCTTCCTCGGCACCGTGGTGAAGACCGCCGCGTTCGGCGCCTTCATCTCGCTGCTGCCCGGCCGCGACGGCCTGCTGCACATCTCCAAGGTGGGCGACGGCAAGCGGGTCGAGAAGGTCGAGGACTTCCTCAACGTCGGCGACAAGGTCGAGGTCGAGATCGCCGAGATCGACTCGCGCGGCAAGATCTACCTGGACAAGGTCCGGCCGGAGGGCGCGCCCGCGCCCGAGGCGGGCGAGAAGCCGGCGCGGGAGCGCGGCGACCGGGGCGACCGTGGTCCGCGCGACCGTGACCGGGGCGACCGTGGCCCGCGCGACCGCGACCGCGGCGAC
>NZ_BAAALT010000048.1:0-44614 GCF_039528515.1 Luedemannella flava | reverse complement strand
GTGACCGGGCTGGCGGGGCCGGTGGCGGCCGCGGAGGCCGAGCTGCGCGACGGCCTCACCCGCGCCGCCGCGATGACCACCACGGTCGTACGCGCGGCGCGCCTGCTGCCCGGCATGCTCGGCGCGGACGGGCCGCGCACGTATCTCGTGTTGTTCCAGAACCTGGCGGAGGCGCGGGCCACCGGGGGCATCCCGGGCGCCTTCGCGGTCATCCGGGCCGACCGCGGCGCGGTGCGGCTGGTGCGCACCGGCACGGCAGCCCGTGACCTGCGGGTCTTCCTGCCGCCCGTGGCGCGGCTGAGCGAGACGGCCCGCAGCCTCTACACCGAGCGACCGGCGATCTTTCCCGCCGATGTGAACGTGAGCCCCGACTTCCCCACGGCGGCCCGCCTGATCCGCGAGATGTACCGGCTGCGCACGGGGCAGACCGTCGACGGCGTCATCGCCACGGACCCGGTGGCGTTGGCCTACCTGCTGTCGGCGACGGGCCCGTTGCGGGTGTCCGGGGGGCCGACGCTGACCCGGGCGAACGCGGTGCGCGTCCTGCTGTCCGAGGTGTACGACCGCTTCCGCGACGAGGCGACGCAGAACGCGTACTTCGGTCGGGCCACGCGGGCGATCTTCGCCGCCCTGGTCGGTGGGGCGTTCGCCCCGGTGCCGGCGATCACGGCGTTGGCGCAGGCGGCGGGGGAGCGGCGGATCCTCGTGTGGAGCGCCCGCGCCGCGGAGCGGCGCCTGCTGGCCGGCACGGTGCTCGCGGGTCGGCTGCCGTCCGACGACCGGACGAGGCCGACCGTCGGCGTGTTCCTCAACGACGGCAGCGGCGCGAAGCTGGGCTACTACCTGACCCGCGCGGCGACGCTCGGCACGGAGGAGTGCCGGGCCGACGGACGGGCGGTGCTGCGACTGCGGCTGCGGCTGGGCTCGACGGCGCCGCGCACCGGCCTCCCGCCGGCCGTCCTCGGGCTGGGCCTCGCCGACCACCCGTACGCCGTGCGGACCCAGGTGCTGGTGTTCAGCCCGGTCGGCGGGGCGGTGATCGACGCCCGGGTCGGCGGGCGGACCCGGGCGTTCGGCAGCGGCTTCGAGGGCGGCCGGTTCGTCGCCCTGTTCATGTTCGACGTGCGGCCCGGGGCATCTCTGACGCTGGACGTGCGGGTGCTGACGGGTCAGTCGACGGACTGGGACGGACCGGCCCGGATCGTGACGACGCCCGGGGTGAACCGCTGGGAGATCTCCACCAGCGCGGCCCGTCCGTGCTGACGGCAATCGTCCGAGAAATTCGTACCACTATGTGATGAAAATGTCCTGGTCAGGCATATCATGCTGGTATGCGTAGCTTGCGAGTCGCCCTGGTGACCCTCGTCGCGGCCATTGCTGTCGGGCTGGGCCCCACGGCCGCCGTCGCACAGCCGTACCCGGTGATTGACGTCGATATCTCGGTCGGCAGCGGTGTGGTCCGGATCGGCACCACCGTGACCATCTACGGCGCGGGTTATCTGCCGTTCGAGCGGATCCGCATCGTGGTGACCTTCAGGGTCCCGCCACGGGCGACGCCACGGCCGTTGCCGGCCATGCCCGGGCTGCTGCCCGCGGTCGCGGAACAGACGGTGCAGACCGACCGGGCCGGGAAGTTCACCGCCAACGTGGCGATGAACGACTCGGGTACGGCCACGATCTTCGCGGCGGGGGCCAGGTCGGGGCGGGTCTCCAGCGCCACCGTGCAGTCGCTGCCGGCCGCCCACGCGCGCGCGGGCAGCGAGGTGAGCGGCGGCGGGCGGGCCCAGCTCCCGGTCACCGGCTCGGACGGCGACCTGCTGGCGCGTCAGGCGCTCGTGGGCGTCGTCGCGCTCCTCGCCGGCGGCGGCCTGCTCTGGCTGTCGGCGCGGCGCCGGCGCCACACCGTCGGTCGCGACTGAGATGGACGCGCGCGGACCCGCAGCAAGTTTTGAGAATATTATCCAGTTCATGCACTATGGGGTAATCAATGACTAACCAGTCTTATAGTGCTTTTATGCGCATTTTATGGGTTGCGATAGCCGCACTCATCGCGGTTCCGGCAGTGTTCCTCGGTCCCCGCACGGCCGCGCTCGCGCAGCCGTATCCCGTCGTTGACGCCGGGCTCCAGGCGGACACCGGGATCGTCCAGATCGGCGGCACCGTCACGGTCCGTGGCAGCGGGTTCCGACCCTTTGAGCGGGTGCGCGTCATCGTCTACTACGGTCGACCGCCGGCGAACGCGCCACGGCCGGCGAACGAGCTCACGGCCGCCCAGGTCGACACGGAGATCTGGGTGGACGCCGACGCGAACGGCAACATCGCCGTCGAGGTGCCCATCACCCAGGAGGGAACGGCGACCATCTTCGCCGTCGGCGCCGAGTCCGGCCGCGTCACCGCGGTCGTCGTGGAGGGCGTGACACAGCTGCCCGTGGTGGGTGGGACGCCGACCCCGGCGGTCTCGCCGACCGGCGGCGGCCTGCCGGTCACCGGAGCGGACAGCGGCCTTGTCGCCGGCAATATCCTCATCGGCATCGCGGCCATCGGCGTCGGCGTCGCCCTGGTGTGGCTCTCGGCGCGGCGTCGTCGGCGGACCGGCGCTGACGGGTAGCGCTTTCCGGATCACCGCTGGGCGAGCGGGCGTCGCCGAAGCGGCACCCAGGACAAACGCCAGCCTGGAAGTATTCATCTTGGTTTCACCTCGTTGAGGCGCCGACCCGCTGGTCGGCGCCTCAACCGTTGTCGAACGACCGTCGAAACTGTCGTGCACCTGAGGGACGGCCTAGTGTTCGCCGCGCGGGAGCCATGCGTCGTTGTCAATCGACCCGAGGCTCTTCTCGTCCCCTAAGGAGCACTATGAAGAACCGGATCCGGACCATCGCCGCGGTCGTGATCCTGGCGACCGCCGGCACGGCCGCCGCGGTCTTCGCCACGTCGTCGGCGTTCGCCGACACGCGCATCTGCGACCAGTACGGCAGCATGACCGTAGGCAACTACAAGGTGCAGAACAACCGGTGGGGCACCAGCGCGACCCAGTGCATCAACGTGACCAGCACGGGGTTCTCGATCGTGCAGCAGGACGGCACGGGCAACCTGTCCGGCGCACCGGTGTCCTACCCGTCGATCTTCCTCGGTTGCCACTACAACCTGTGCAGCCCGGGCTTCACGCCCCGGCGGATCAATGAGATCGGCAGCTCGAACAGCAGCATCAGCCTGAGCTACCCGAGCGGCGGCACCTGGGACGCGGCGTACGACATCTGGCTCAACGCCGACAGCAACACCAGCGGCGTCCAGGACACCGAGATCATGATCTGGCTGAACCACCAGGGCAGCATCCAGCCCATCGGTTCGCAGACCGGCTCCGTCAACATCGCCGGCCGCAACTGGGCCGTGTGGACGGGCAGCAACGGCGCCAACAACGTCGTGTCGTACGTGTCGTCGGGCATCTCCAGCATCAGCTTCAGCGTGCTGGACTTCGTGCGTGACACGTTCACCCGCGGCTCGCACTACGGCAACAACAACTGGTACCTGACCAGCATCCAGGCCGGCTTCGAGCCGTGGATCGGCGGCGTGGGCCTGTCGGTCAACTCGTTCTCCGCGTCCGTGAACGCGGGCACCCCGCCGACCTCGGCCGCGCAGACCACCCGCGCCCCGGTCACGACCCGGGGCCCGGTCACCAGCGCCCCGGTCACCACCGGCGGCGGCCAGCCCGGCACCTGCAGCGCGACCTACAAGACCGTCGGTTCGTGGTCGGGCGGCTTCCAGGCCGAGGTGACCGTGCGCAACAACGGTTCGTCCACGCTCAACGGCTGGACGGTCAACCTCGGGCTGCAGAGCGGCCAGACGATCAACAGCCTGTGGAGCGGCGTCAACTCCGGCACGAGCGGCAACGTCTCGGTCAGGAACGCGCCGTACAACGGCTCGCTCGCCGGCGGCGCGTCCACCACGTTCGGTTTCGTCGCTAACGGGAACGGCGCGTCCACCCCGTCGGTGAGCTGCACCAGTCCGTGAGTCAGGGGGCGGCCGGCTCAGCCTGGGCCGGCCGCCCCTCCCGGTCCTTGGCGCGTCGCACCACCAGCACCGGGCACGCCGCGTGGTGCAGGACGGCCTGGCTGATCGAGCCGAGCAGCAGGCCCTTGAAGCCGCCCCGCCCCCGCGCGCCCACCACCAGCAACTGCGCGTGCTCGGAGGCGTCGACCAGCGCCCCGCCGGCCCGGCCCTGCACCATCGCCGCCTCGACCGCCACCTGCGGGTACCGCTCCCGCCACGGCGCCAGCGCCGCCGCGAGGGCCCACTCCCGAGCGTCGCCACTCTCGCCCGGCGCCGGACTCCCGGGGTCACCCGCCGCGCCCTTGCGCCAGGCCGACACCGCCCTGAGGGGTACGCCGCGCAGCGCCGCCTCCTCGAACGCCATGCCCAGCGCCACATCAGTGTGGCCGTTGCCGTCGGGTTTGCCCGGGAGCGGCTCGCGTCGCTCCACGCCCACGGCCACCGGCCCGTCCGGTCGCGCCGCGCCGCGCACCACGAGCACCGGGCAGGGCGCGTGCGCCGCCAGCCGGATCGCGATGGAGCCGACCAGCAGCCCCGTGAAGCCGCCCAGGCCGCGGTCGCCCAGCACGACCAGGCAGGCGTTGTGGGCCACCTCGACCAGGACCGCGGCGGGCGGCCCGGTGATGACCTGCCCGGTCACCGCCACGTCGGGCGCGAGCTGTCTGGCGTGGGTCACCGCCTCGGCCACGAACTGGTCGGCCTCCTGCCGCAGCCCGCCCTCGGCCGTTGTGGCGGCGCCCGCGGCGCCGATGCCGCCGGCCGGGACCCCGCCCGTCGGCAGCGGGTCCAGCGCGCTGCCGAGCAGCGGCCACACGTACGCGTGGACGATCCGCAGCGCCCGACGCCGCATCGTGGCCTCGCGCACCGCCTCGGCCACCGCGTCGAGGGCCGACGGGGACCCGTCCACCCCCACGACGACGGGGCCGGCTCCGGTCGCCGCCCCGGGCTCGTTCGTCACGCCTGCTCACCTGTCCTTCGCCGGGCCGTTCGCGGGACATTTCACGCGAGGCGAATGAGACGATTTTAGTGTCCTTAATCCGCATCCGAGCCGCTTCGCGGGTCGGGGCAGGGCCGACGGCCGCGACACACGGGACCAACGACTCCTGCCCTAACGTCGATGTTCACCGAGACTGGAACCGACAGAGGGGAACGAGATCGCATGACCGAGAACCTTGACGACGGCGCGGCGGCCCTGGTCCACGCCGCCGCCACGGCCGGCCACGCCCCGTCGATCCACAACACCCAGCCGTGGCGCTGGCACGTGCGGCCCGGCCTCCTCGACCTGTACGCCGTCCGCGACCGCCAGCTCGCCGTCACCGACCCGGACGGACGCCTGCTCACCATCAGCTGCGGCACCGCCCTGCAGCACGTGACCGTGGCGCTCGCCGCCGCCGGCTGGGCCGCGACCGTGACCCGGTTCCCCGGCGACGACCCCGACCACCTGGCCCGGATCGAGGTGACCGGCCGCGTCCCGGTGGCCGCCGACGCGGTGCGGCACGTCCAGACCATCCAGGTCCGCCACACCGACCGCCGACCCGTCACCGACACCCCGGTCGGGGCCGGTGCGCTCGACGCGATCGCCAAGGCCGCCGGCGACTACGGCGTGCACCTGCACTACCTGCGCCCAGACCAGGTGGTGGGCCTCGCCTCGGCGGCCAGCCGGGCGCAGGAGGCCGAGGGCCTCGACGAGCAGTGGCGCGCCGAGCTGGCCATCTGGGCGGGCGCGGCGCTGGGCGCCGGCATCCCGGACGTCGGCCCCGCCGGCCACGTCGTGGGCACCGGCGTGCCGCCCACGGTCATCCCCGCCACCGCACCGCAGACCACCGTGCCCGCCCGCGACTTCGGCGAGCCCGGCACCCTGCCGGTCGACGCGGGCCACGACCTCGCCGCCCAGTACGCGATCCTCTACGGCGAGGAGGACACCCCCGCCCACTGGCTGCGCGCCGGGGAGGCGCTGTCGGCGGCCTGGCTCACGGCCACGGAACTGGGCGTGTCGGTCGTCCCGATGAGCGCCGCCGTCGAGGTCGACGGCACCCGCCACGAGCTGCGCCGGCTCCTCGCCGGGGTCGGCTACCCGTACCTGGCCGCCCGGTTCGGCATCGCCGATCCGCACCAGGCCGGCCCGCCGCACACCCCGCGGCTGCCCGCCGAACAGACCATCACCTACGACGAGGCCTGACCCACCAGGGTCGCGACGGCGTCGGCGAACACCGCCGCGTAGCGGTCCACGTCGGACGCGGTCGTGGCCGGGCAGGTCAGCGCCATGTTGTGGAACGGGGTGAGCAGCACGCCCCGGTTCGCCGCGAACAGGTGCAGGAAGTCGTCCAGGTCGGCGTCCGAGCCGGCGTTCGAGTCCGTACCCGTGCGGGGTGCGGGCGAAGTGAAGCGGACCTCGACCCGGGCGCCCAGCTGGACCACCGACCACGGCAGCCCGGCACCGGCCACCGTGGCGCGCAGCGACGCGGTGAGCCGGTCGGTCAGCGCGATCATCCCCGCGAACGCGTCGTCGGTGAGCACCTCGCCCAGCGTCGCGCGGGCCGCCGCCATGGACAGCGGGTTGCCGGCCAGCGTGCCGCCGACGCCGCCCATGTCGACCAGATCCAGGTCGGCGCGGCCCAGCGCCCGGTCGGCCAGCTCGGCCGACAGGCCGTAGGCGCCGCACGGGATGCCGCCCGCGATCGCCTTGCCGATCGTCACCGCGTCGGGCCGCAGCCCGTCGCGCCCCGTCACGCCGCCCGGCCCGGCCGAGAACGTGTGGGTCTCGTCGTGGATGAGCAGCGTCCCGGCCGCTGTGGTGAGTTCGCGGACGCCCGCGAGGTAGCCGGGCTCCGGCAGCACGATGCCGATGTTCGTCAGCGCCGGCTCGATGAGCACGGCCGCCACGTCGCCGTGCGCCAGCTCGCGTGCGAGCCCGTCCAGGTCGTTGATCTCGACGACCCGGCTCGTGGTCAGCACGTCCGTCGGCGCGCCCACGTTGCCCGGCCGCGCCGCGGGCCGGCCCGACCCGTCGAGCACGATGAGCGACTCGTCGACGCTGCCGTGGTAGCAGTACGAGTGGAACAGGATCCTCGAGCGGCCGGTCAGCGCGCGGACCAGGCGGATCGCCCACCGGTTCGCGTCGGTCGCCGTGAGGGAGAAGCTCCAGTACGGCAGCCCGAACCGGCGCGCCAGCTCGGCGCCCACCCAGGCGGCGTCCTCGGTCGGCATCATCGCGGTCGCCCCGCCCAGCTCCCCGAGCCGCCGCGTCGACCACGGGCGCGGGGGAGTGCCCCGCCATCGCGCCCGTGTCGCCCAGACAGAAATCCACCAGGTCGTGCCCGTCCAGGTCGGTGACGTGCGCGCCCCGGGCCGTCGCCAGGTACAGCGGCGTGGTCTTGTTCATCCACGTCATCGGCACCCGCCCGAACAGGTGGTCGGCGGCGGCATACGCCGCCCGCGAGCGCGGATGGCGCTCGTCGAACCCCCGCCGCTCGGCGGTGACCAGCTCGGCAAGGCGCACGCGGTCGATCATCGCCACATCATGCGCGACCGGGCCACCGCCGCGCCACGCCCCGCGTTGTCGCGCCGGCAAAAGTCGACTTCTGGCGGTTATCGCGCCCCGTGAAGCAGCCAGAAGTCGACTTTTGCACGCGGGCGGAGCGGCGGTGGCGGGTCAGGTGTCGGACATGGCGGCGGTGATGGCGGTGCGGGTGGCGCGGCGGGCCGGGAGGATGCCCGCGAGCATGGCCGCCAGTGTCGCCAGGGCGACGTAGCCGGCCAGTTGGAGCGCGGGGATCTCCGGGCGGCCGTGGCCGTAGGTCGTGATGAGGCTGTCCGCCGTGACCCAGCCGGCGCCGATGCCGAAGCCCACCCCCAGCAGGGCCGCGACCAGGCCCATGAGGAGCGCCTCCAGGAGGAAGACGCGGCGCAGCTGACCGGCGCCCAGGCCCAGGGCGCGCAGCGTCGCCGACTCGCGGGTGCGCTCCAGAATGGACAGCGCCAGGGTGCTCATGATGCCCAGGATCGCGATGATCGTCGAGATGCTCAGCAGGCCCGCGAACTGGGACAGCCGCTTGTTGAGCTCCTTGTCCAGTGCCGCCTTGCGCTCCGCCCGCGACTCCACGCTCACCAGCGGGTACCTGTCGAGGACCGCGTCGAGCGCCGCGTGCGCCGCGTCGACCGTGCTCGCCTCGGCCCGCCGGATCAGGATCTCGTCGCCCGCCACCCTGCCGAACTGGTCGTCCAGCTCCGACCACGTCACCAGCGCGTCGCCCCGGGTCGGCGCGTCGTCGTAGACCGCCACGATCCGCCGCGCCGGCCCCGGCGCGTCCCAGGCGCTCACGTCCACGTCGTCGCCGACGCCCAGGCCCGTCTCGTAGGCCAGGCTCCGGCGGATCGCGACCGTGCCCTGCCCGAGGTCCGCGAGGCTGCCCTCCATCACCTCGACCGTGCCCGCCAGGTCCGGGTCGGCCGGGTCGATCGCCGACACGATCGTCTGGTACCCGTTCGCCCGGGCCGGGGCCGTGCGGGTCCGCGCCACCAGACCCATCTCGGGCCGGGCCGCGAGATCCTCCACGATCGCGTCGGGCAACACCGAACTTCCCGAGTACGGGATGGGATCGACGACGAAGTCGATCGGGAAGTTCTCCGCCAGCTCCCGTTCGCCCTGCACCCGCGCGGTCGCGAGAACGACCGTGAACATCGACATGAGCGCGATGCCGATCATCAGCGCCGTCGTGTTGGCCGCCGCGCGACCCGGGTTGCGGGTAGCCGCCGAGCTCGCCAGCCGCGCGGTGATGCCGAACAGCCGACCCGGCAGCCAGCCGACCAGCGCGGTCAACCGCCCGATGACCAGCGGCAGCAGCACCACGATGCCGACGAAGCAGGCCATCGCGCCGGCCAGGATCACCGGCGTGCCGTTGAACCCCATGCCCGGCCTCCGGCCCGCGGCCATGAGCGCGAGCCCGACCAGCCCGAAGCCGACGCTGCCGACGAGCCGCGCCGCGACCACGAACCGGCTCCGGCCGGCCGCGCGCAGCCCGGGGCCGTCCCGCAGCGCCGCCAGCGGTGAGATCCGGCTCGCGGCCAGGGCCGGCAGCGTGCCGGCGGCGACCGCCGTGAGCGCGCCGACGAACAGCCCGGCCGCGATCGTGCCGGGCCGCACCACCAGCGCGTGGTCGGGCACCGCGTCGCCGAACAGGTCGCGGCCCAGGATCAGCAGCCGGCCGACCCCGGCGCTGAGCGCGAGCCCGGCCGCCGACGCGACCAGGCCCACCACCGACGACTCGGCCAGCACCAGCGCGAAGATCTGTTTACGGGAGGCGCCCACGCAGCGCAGCAGAGCCAGCTGCCGGGTGCGCTGGGCGACCAGGATCGTGAACGTGTTGCGGACGACCAGGCATGACACCACGAGGGCCACGAGGGCAGCCGCCAGCAACGTGCTGAGCAGCCCTTCGGAGTACTTCGCGGCCTCCCGGGCGAGCTGCCACCGCAGGGCGTCCCCGGCGAACACGCGGTACTCGCCGGACCCGACCGCGGCCCGCACCCGCCGGGTCAGCTCGTCCGGGTCGACCCCCGGCTGGGCGGTCGCCACGATCTCGGCGTAGTCGTGCGGTTCCACCAGCGCGGTCAGGTCCGCCTCGCCCAGCCCGACGACCGTGAACCAGGCGAACGGCACGCTCGCGCCGTAGTCCACGACGGCGGTGAGCCGCAGGTCGTGGTGCCTGCCGTCGGTGTCGACAACGGTGAACGTCCCGCCCGGGCGCAACCCGAGGCGGTTCACGGTCGACTCGTCGAGCGCCGCTTCGCCGCGCGCCGTCGGCACCGTCCCGGCCACCAGGCGGTACATCGCCAGCTCGGGCGTGCTGGGCAGCGACACCGCCAGGCCGACGAAGCCCTCGGTCGCGATGACCCGGCCGTTGCGGCCCAGCACGCCGAGCGGCCCGCTGCGCCGCCCGTCCACGTGGGCCACGCCGGGCACGTTCCGGACGGCGTCGAGCACCGACGCGTCCACCCGGCGATCGAACCCGTACCCGGCGCCCCCACGCGGCTCCACGGCCACGTCCACGTTCGCGGCGGGACGGGCCAGGTCGACGAAGAACGCGGCCTCGGCGGTGTCACGGTAGATCAGGGTGCCGGCGAGGAAGCTGACGCCGAGGGCGATGGCGAGGCTGGTGAGGAGGGTCCGAAGCTTATGGGTGCGCAGCCCGGCCAGTGCGACGGCGATCATCACCCGCCAGCATGCCCGCGGCCGCGCGGCCCGTGACGCGCTGTGTCCGCCTGCCGACAGGCGTACTCAGGCAATTGGCGCGCGGACCGGAAGCAGGCCGCGGAGATTTCGTAGCGGCCCGCAAGCAGGCCGCTACCCGCCTCCGCAATCAAGGGCGGTGACGGGCAGCGGGTCTGGGTGGATCTCTCGATTGTGTGCGTGCCCGCCGTTCTGGGCGGGCGGACCGTCACCGGCCGGCGAGCAGCCGGACCAGGGCGGCGTCGATGTCGAGGTGCTCGGTCTCGTGGCCCCGGGGGACGACCACGTAGGTGCGCCGCAGGAAGCGGACCAGCACGCTGCGGGGAACCTCGAAGAGGGCATTGCCGTCGGGGGAGGAGAGCGCGAGCGCGACATAGTCGCCGCGCGGCGTGGCCCACGGCCACACGCGCACGTCGCCGATGCCGGCCGGCTCGTCGAGCCCGGTCACGAGCAGTTCCCGGGCGAAGGACCAGCTGACCGTCTCGCCGCTGGTTGACTCCGCGTGGAACAGCACGTGGACGGCGTAGGGGTCGGCCGGGTCGTAGCGCAGGCTGGCCCGAACCGGCATCGCGGTGGCGTCAGGCGCGACGAGCCGCAGCGATGTCTCGACCTCAACGGTCGTTGGACGAATAGCACTCATGGACGTACTCCCCCCGGCACCGCTGCGTGGCGGCTTGCGTCCCACGCAATTCCCATACTCAGGTGATACTCCTCAACACGCTCCGTCATCAGCCGATCTCACCTAGTAGTGGGAAGAACATTCGAAAGATCATGCTGGTCTGTGCCTGTAATGGACTTACTGTCCGATTTCTAGAGGTCGCCGGGGGCCGACCGGTGATGCCGGGCGGTCCTGTGTCGTCCCACTCCGCTAACGTCGATGCGGTGGCGGGAGTGACGGACGATGCGAAACGATGCTGACGGGAACACGACGCGTGACGACGCGTCGCCGACGACTGTCTCGGTCGTTGATTCGGACCCGCCCGCGGAGGACGATTCCATGATCGAAAAGGTGCACCGCATCACCAAGAAGATCGTGATCGCGATCGCGGGCGGTGTCATCGTGGCGGGCGGCCTGGCCCTCGTCCCGCTACCCGGCCCCGGCTGGCTCATCGTCCTCGCCGGCCTCGGCGTCTGGGCCATCGAGTTCCACTGGGCCCGCCGCCTGCTCACCTTCACCCGCGCCCAGCTGCACCGCTGGTGGCAGTGGATCGGCCGCCAACCCTGGTGGATGAAGGCCCTCGTCGGCCTCGCCACCGCGGCCCTGGTCGCCGGCATCGTGGCACTCTCCCTGTGGGTCGGTCTCGGCCGCGACCGCCTGAGCCAGATCTGGGAGTACCTGCGCCAGTAGGCGGATCCGGCTCGCCGGAGCGGTACCGAGTCGCGCCGGCGCGGGGCGGTCAGGTACAGTCTTGGCGTCCCGGGCGATTAGCTCAGCGGGAGAGCGCTTCGTTCACACCGAAGAGGTCACTGGTTCGATCCCAGTATCGCCCACCGCAAATATACAGGTCAAGTAGCCCGTTACCACGATTGTGGTAACGGGCTTTTGCGTTGTTGCCCCTTACGTTGGGAGCAGATTGGGAGCACAAGATCATCTAGCTTTGGGTGCGCTTGTGAGGTTGGCGAACGGGTCGGGGCGACGCCGCCTTGGCGTCGCCCCGACCCGTTGTGGTTGGTGGTCAGGCTGCGGCGTGTAGATGCCGTACAACGGCGAGACCGCCGCCGCGACGGCAACGCCGACCCCGACGTTCGAACAGGTCATCGTCGACGGCGTCGTCGAGGAAGGCGAGGAGGCCGGCTGCCTGATGCTGCGACCGTCCGGCAGGTCGAGCAACTCTGACGGTCAGGCGTTCTGGGCCTGCCGTTCCTCCTTGCTGGCGCGGTCTGCCAAACCCGTTGCGGTGCGGACGAGATCGGCGACGGCCCGGGAGCGGCTGTGCGCGGGCCAGGCGAGAACGGTGGTGACGTGGGGCGCGTCGGTCAACGGAATAGCGGCGTGCGCGCTCCACAGCCAGGACCGCGACGAGGCGCAGAGAACGGCCACCGTCTGTCCCAGGGCGACAAGCTGGGCAAGTTGGAACGAGTCGCGGATCTCAGGCCCCGGCCCCGGTTCGTACGTGCCGTCGTGGCGGGGCCAGCGGGCGACCGGTAGGTCGGATTCGCCACGGATGTCGGCCATGGACAGGCGGGTTCGGGCGGCAAGCGGATGGCCGGCGGGGAGGATGGCCACCTGTTCCTCCGTCAGGAGATCCTCGGTATCCAACCCGGACAGGTCATCGAACGGCCGTTGCATGAGCGCCACGTCGGCTCGGCCGTCCCTGAGCATCCGCGCCTGCTCGCCCACCCCGCACAGCGTGACCTCGACGTCGGTGCTGTGGGCGTCCAGAAGCCTCCGGAGCAGTTCATGGTTCGCGCCCGCCTTCGTCGCCAATGCCAGCCGTTGGGTGGGGGAGGCGGCGCGCCGGGTACGGCGGGCGGCCGCGATGGTGCCGGCGAGGATCACGCGGGCCTCCTCCAGCAGGACCTGCCCGGCGTGGGTGAGCGCGACGCCGCGGCGGTCGCGGTCGAACAGGGCAACGCCGAGGCGCCGCTCAAGCTGCTGGATCGCCCGCGACAGCGGCGGTTGGGCGATGCCCAGGCGCTCGGCTGCCCGACTGAAATGCAGCTCCTCGGCGACGGTCACGAAGTACCTGAGTTCGCGGATCTCCAGCGTGTCCACCGTTCGACGATACTGCGGTGATACCGGCCGGGTATCACAGCGCACTGCATCGGTGTAAGGGAAGCGCCAGCCGGCGAGACAGCATCGGCGACATGACTGACACGAAGACCGCGCTGGTCACCGGCGCGAACAAGGGAATCGGTTACGAGATCGCGGCCGGGCTGGGCGCCCGCGGGTACCGGGTCGCGGTGGGGGCACGCGACCAGGCTAGGGGAGAGGCAGCCGTGAAGCAGTTGCGTGACGCCGGCGTGGACGCGTTCGTGGTACCGCTGGACGTGACCAGCGACCGCGGCGTAGCCGAGGCCGCGCACCTGCTCGACCGCCTCGATGTGCTGGTCAACAACGCCGGGATCGCCGGACCGATGGGGCCCGACTGGGCACAGGACCCGACCACCCTCGACCTCGACGTCGTCCGAGCGGTGGTGGACACCAACGTGTACGGCGTGATCCGGGTGACGAACGCGATGCTTCCGCTGCTGCGACGTTCGGCGTCGCCCCGCATCGTCAACGTCTCCAGCAGCGTCGGGTCCCTGGCCTGGCAGGCCGACCCCACCGTCGAGGTTGGCCCGATCATGGCCGTGTACGCGCCGACGAAGTCGTATCTCAACGCCATCACGGTGCACTACGCGCGGCAGTTCGCCGGGACCGGTATCCTCATCAACGCCGTCTGCCCGGGCCTGGTGGCGACGGACTTCACCGGCTTCTTCGGACGGCCGCCGCAGGAGGGCGCGGCCGCCGCGATCCGGCTCGCCACCCTGCCCGACGACGGCCCGACCGGGACGTTCAGCAACGACGACGGCGTCATCCCCTGGTGACGGACTCGACGATCTTCGCTGCCCGCTGGACGTCGGCGGTGACGGCCTGGCGGATCTGAGCCGGCTTGCGGCTGCCGGTCAGGTATTTGCGCAGCGCCCGCCCCTGAATGTCCCACAGTCCGATGAGGGCGGTCGCGGCGATCCGTGGCTCGGGTCGTCCGGCCGCCACTCGGACCGGGCGGCGATGGCTTCGGAGGCCACCGTGATGAGGAGGTCCATCATGTCGCGCTGATGGGCGCGTAACGACGGTGTGGCTCGGATCAGGTCCGAGCACGTGCGACCCGGCGCCGTGGTCATCGGCGCCGGCGTTCGCTACGCCGGCCGTCGCCTGCTGCCCGACGTCAACGAGTCCTGCGCCGCGGCCGCCTCCGCAATCACCCACGCGTCGGCGGAGTCGGCCCCACCACCGTCGCGATGCTGCTGCACAACGCCGTGGCAACCGTCGAACGTGCGACCTCGTAGCGGCTCGATCGGCCTCTCCATTCAGCTCCGGTGTGCGACGCGCAGTCCGCACCGTGTGGGAGCAGATTGGGAGCAGCGGGCCGCTCCCAACGGCGCTGCACCGAGCCCAACAGGCGTGACCTGCGCTGAACGGCGTTGCCGTGTTCGCAGGCAGTTGCAGAGTCGCTGGTCAGCGGCTTGCGGACCGTTCGTTCACACTGAAGAATCCGCACCTTTCGATGTTAGATCGAGATCCGTGAGTATTTCCTCGTCAATGTGCACGCGCTATGACCTGCGGTAATGCCCAGCTGAATCTACATCCCTTACCTTGGGAGCAGATTTGGGAGCAGCCCTGGCTCGTAACTGGACAGTCCGAAGAGGTCAAGCAGCAAGATCGGTTGCCTCGGCTTGACCTGCCGATCCATGGCGGAAGTCGGGATTGAGAGCGCTTCGCCAACTCCGAAGCGGTCAAGTTTGTGATCATCCACGTGGCAAGGACGCCGAAGAGGTCAACGGTGTTGTTTGGCCCGGCTACGAGGGGGACTTCGTCACCCCCGGTCCGGCATGGCGCTTGCCATGCCGCTCGCCGGCGATGGAGCGGTCGCGGCTACATGCCCAGTCTAGATGGGTTCCGCCCAACGCTATATGTAGTACGTTGAGGGCGCTGATCATACAATTTGTGGGAGCGGACCGTGAAGTTTGAGATAAACAACGAGGGCCTGCGCAACGCGGCCAGGCAGGCCACCATCAACTGGGTCGGCCAGATCCAGCCGGTGCTCGACGGGGTCTACGAGTCGCACAAGGGCAAGCCAGTCGATGATGTTCGAGCCGCGCTCGACACCGCTGGCGTGCCGGACACGCTCCACGACCGGGCCAGTGCGGCGATCAGTAGCGGTAAGCGTTTCGTCCTTGAGGCGGGCGAGCCGGAGAGCTGACCTGCCCGGTGCGAGCGACAGCCGGAGCGTCTGGACCGAAGCCTGGCCGGGCTGCGGTCCTACTGCAAATGAAACAAGTAGCCGATGAGAGTGAACCTGCCGGAAGAGCGGCGCTATAACGGCGAGCCAGTCGGTCAGAAGATGTAGAAAGTGTAGTTGTAGGGACGGCCTCGTTCGTAGATGGCACGCAACCGTGGCTGCCTGACCTCGGGCAGTCGGGCCAGGACGCTGAGGAAGATCTGGCCGTCCGGCTCGAACCGGTAACCTGGGAGCAGTGCCGGCAGGGCCTCTGGTGGGATCGGGACTGACCGCCCGACCGGCTTCGTGGCTCGGTGGAACGCGAGGTGCCGCCAGGCGTCCCAGGCCAACGGGACGGGCTTCACCGGCGGGGCCACCGGCCAGAGTTCGCCGGTCTGCGGATGTTCTGGGATAAGGGCGAAGTCGCCGTCGGCGTCTGGAAGGCCGGGCCCGGCCAGGACCAGGGTGCGCGCCGGCCCCGTTCCGGCCGGGCCGATGAGACGGTCGAGAGTGGGCCGGAAGATCTCGGCGACCTGGTGATCGGGGATCAGGATCGGGTCGCCGCCCGAGGCTGCCAGCAAGTGTGCCAGCGCCGAGGCTGCGGCGGCCGCCCACATCGGGTGCCAGCCGCCGCCCGGTTCGGACGGCGGGATACCGAGCCGCTGGTCGATCAGGTCCGCCCAGTCGAGCCCCGGGTGCGGGCCGTGACCGTCCTCGATCACGCGGGTGGTCAGCGGGTCCAGCCAGATCGCCTGCCGCAGACCACAGTCGTCGATCCGGATGCCTACCGGCGTGCCGCAGGTGACGCAGACCATGTTGGGCTCGCCGCCGTCGAGGCCACAGCATCCGGAGTCACCGACCCGCGACAGGTCGATGACGGCACCGCGGGCGTCGCCTGGGGCGAGCAACACCCGGCCGACCGGCCCGGCGGAGATGCTGAACCTCGGCGCGTACCAGCCGAGCGCCTCGGCCTCACCGGCTTCGAGTTCGCCCCACCGGCGCCATGGCGAACCAGAGGGCAGCGGATTCACCGCAAACGTGCCGGGCTCCAGTGCCGGGGCGAGCGATCCCGGCCCGTTCCCGTACTTCTGATCCGCGTGGACGGGCAATGCCACCCTCGACACCGGGACCGTCAGAGTGGCATCGCAGCGCCTGCAGCCGAAAACCGTCATGTGTTCCCCTCGCATCGATTGGGTTCCTACAGGTCGATGACCTCTCCGCAGGAAGCGAACCGGACGAGCCCGTCGTGCATCCTCGTCAGGAACTCCCGCAGGTCCTCTGCGGCCGGCCCGTAACGGGACCATCCCTGTGGCGGGGTGTACGTCCCGCCGACAATCGCACTCGACGGCAGCCGCACCACGCGGGGGCCTGCGGCGCCCGTAAGTGCGTACGAGGTGCCGCCGCCGTCACTGCCGAATACGACAACCTCGGTCGGTGGGTCTCCCGCAATCGCGCCCGGCTCGCGGACGCGGCGGGTTGTTACGACATGGTCGGGAGGATGGATGAAGTACCCGTTGCCAATGTCGGGCAGGCTCACCTCGTCCGTGACCTGGTACAGCGTGAGCAGGTCGTCATCGAGGTTCAGGTCGGTCAGGACATCCGCGAGCATGGTGAGGTCGGTCCCTGTGGCCGCCGGCGTAAGCAGGTTGTCCCCGGGCGGGTAGCCGAACCGGTCCTCGAACACATCGAGCAGGCCGGTCAGGGTGTCGGTCATGGCCGCGGACCAACGCGCCGCAAATGCGGTATCCAGGGCGGTCATGCCGGGAAGATCCGTACCTCGTAGGACGGGTGGTTGGCCGGTTCCTCCCGGTAGCTGATGCGGCTGATCTGGCAGTCGTTGACGAACACCGCAACATCAGCCAGGTCGCCGAGGTGGGTCAGGTCGATCAGCGTGCGTGACTTGTCCTGCAGGACGTCAGCGATGCCACCGAGGTAGTTCGTCGCGTCGGCGGGCGGGCGGCGCGGGCCACGCAGGACCACGTCCAAGCCGACCGGCCCAGCGAACGGTGCCCAACCGGTAGGAAGAACAGTGCCCGCTGCGCGGAGCAGGGCGACTACCCGATCGGCCAGCCGATGGTTGGCGGCGAACATCGAGCGGGCCTCGTTCTTCTGCGGCGGCCAGCCGTCCACGTCGAACCTGATCCCGTCGTCCACCGCATTCTCCCCTTGTCTGCACGTCGCCCAGTGCGGGCGTGGTCCCACGTTATGCCTGACCCGGATCGACACCGCCACCTGCCATGCAGCACCTCGAGCACGGCCCTCTCCGTAGTCTGGCGTGCCCACCGCCTCGAAGTTCGCCAGGTGGCTCGGCCACCGCGGCACGCGGATCCTCGCCTATGACTGATGCAAATGTCGCCCGCCAGGGCCGCTGACATACTGCGATGTCATGAGCGTCGATGAGTTCTGGGACGTGGTGGAGAGGGCTCGGGAGTCCGCGACCAACCCTGCGGATGGGGAGGCCGTCGCCGAACAGGCCCTGATGCTGCTGGCGGCGATGCCGGCGGGGATGATCGCGCGGATGGCGCAGCCGCTGTGGGATCTGCGCGCGCGGTCATACCGGTGGGAGCTATGGCAGGCGGCGTACTTGATCAACGGTGGTTGCTCCGACGACGGCTTCGAGTACTTCCGTGGTTGGCTGCTCACCCAGGGCCGCGAGACGTTTGAGCGAGCGGTGGCGGATCCGGACACTCTCGCCGATCTGCCGATCGTGCAGCGTCTCGCGGTCGCCGACGAGGGTGATCTTGAGTGCGAGTCGATGTACGGCGTGGTGTGGGACGCCTACCGGGCCGTGACCGGCAGCATGGAGTTGCCCCGCGCGACGACGCCGACGTGGTCAGGCGACGTCTGCCGAAGCTCGCCGCGCTGTTCCTGGTTGAGGTCTGACCGCAGGTCTTCGTTGAGGTCCGGCCTGCCGGGGAACCTCAGGCTGTCGCCGACGCGCGAAACTGACCCCCTGGCGGCCGATTTGGCGGCCTGGCCATTTGTCTGGAGGTTGGACATGATGGGACGTCGTGGATCACAAAGGATGGGAACGCGTACTGGCTGACGCCGCCGGGCGCTCCGAGCTGTATGAGCGGTGGGTTCAGGGCCTTGCCCACAACTGCGCTGCGTCTGCCGCGGTGCTACGGCGGATAATCACTGTTCAGGACCGCCTGACCTATCCTCGAATCTGGCTTACATCGATCAGCGTCGACGCAGGAGCCTTCGCCGAGCTCGCCGCGCATCCCGATGTCGACGTCCGATGCGCGCTCGCCGAGAACGAGCACGTAGACATCGAGACGCTGGCGGTACTCGCTGCCGACGCGGATCCCCGCGTCCGGCTCGTCGCCGTTGTGATGGCCAACGACCGCGGACTGACATTCCCCCCGCCCCTCGTAGCGCGACTCGAGACCGACGACGCCAGCCGCCGGGTCCGCGCAGAGGCCCACACCCAGGCATCGCGGCTCGGTGCGGCCTCGGTTGTCGCGCCATCGCCCTCGGAACTGGAGGTCGCGGCGCCACCTGAGCCTCCTACGCCGTCGGCACCGGAACTGTCCAGCGCTGAGGCCCGCATGCTGACCACCAGCCCGGACCGAGACGTACGTTCCCGCGCGGCCTGGAACCCACAGGTTCCGCGCGCCCTCGCGCTCCGGCTGGCCGACGACCCGGACGACACCGTCCGGCTACGGCTCTCCCTGCGCGAGGACCTCTCCGATGAGCAACGCCAGGCCATCGCCTACGTCGTTCCCGCCGGCCACCACGAGAGCCCGCCATGGATCAAAAACCTGGAAACGGATGCCCAGGCCCTCATCCGCCTGGCCTCCTCCCCGCACGTCCTGATCCGCCGCAGCGTCGCGCGGTTCCGGCACCTGCCAACCGAGGCGGTCGCTCTACTCGCCGATGACAAAGACTTCTTCGTCAAGCTCACACTCTGTCAAAACTGCGCCGACGCACCGCACGAGCTCGTCATCGAGATGTACGCGTGGTGGCACGGCAAGACCGCATGGTTCCTCACGCGCCACCCGAACTTCGATCGCCCCGGCTTTGCCAAGTACTCCCGACACGTCAACCATCTACTCCGGCTCCTCTCACTGAGGGACCCGCAACTGCCCGTCGACGAAGTCGTCCGCTTGGCCGCGGACCCCTACACCCGCACCGCAGCCCTGCGCGATGCTCGCATGCCGACTGCCGACCTGCAGAAAGCGCTCCTGGACGATTTCGATGCGCGCGCGGCTGCGGGGAACCCGACGCTACCGGCCACGGTGATGCACGCGCTGCTCGACCTAGCCGAAGTCCCCCAGGACCCAGTCACCCAACCATCAGCCACGGCCACCCCTGTCAGCAGCTCCTGACCAACAGCGACTCGCCAGAGGGCTGCCGGACTAAGCTCGTTGCAACACGAGTGACTATGGCCGTATCGGTGCAGCGGTTCTCCGATAGATCGGTGGTGACGTCCCGACAGCCGGCGGGCCGCTTGGCAGCGCGACCCTCACCGGTGCGCGATCAACCTCAGTCGTGGCTCAACCGGACATCCACTTCGCGATCCACGTAGGCCCACTCTGGCGTGGCGCGGAGCGAGGCCACCAGCTCTTCGAACGCGTCCGCCTCGGCTGGGGCGAACTCGAACCAGGTCAGGAAATCAAAGGGCTCACCCAGGTCGCGGCTGTGGTGCAGCCGTCGCGCCACTGCGGGCAGATACCTCAGACCGATGGCGATGTGCCGCGACCGCTCCTCGAGGATCTCGCGCCGCTCGTCCTGCGCCAGATCCCACCACGCCTGCGTCTTTCGGATCGGGATCAGCGCGGCCCGTGTCGACGGCGCCCGACCCAGTCCTTCCTGGCGGGCGACCAGAGCCGTGCGCTCGGCGACGGTGGTGTAGCGCAGGTTACTTATAGTCCCGCGCAGGCTCCACACGCCCGGCTCGGCCGCAGTAGCTCCCTCGCTGACCGACAGCGCTACCGCGATCGGCAGGACTTCACCGACAACGGGCCGCACCGAATCAATACGCCACGGCCCGGACAGGCCGGCGGTGAAGGAGACAGTGAGCGGGGCAGCCATAGCCGGCAACGCTAACCGCATCAGGTGACGTTCAAGTTTCGTGATTGCGATGGGGTGTTCGACGGCACCGGAGCGCCGATGAGCCTCTCCCGATTAGTTCTGGTCCTCGTCCAAGTGCCCTGGGATCCTTCATGACTCATCGGCCGGACCGTAGGGCTGACTCCGCAGGCGCCGCGTAGAGGTTCTCGAAACGTTCCCGGGTCAGGAACGCGAGCTGGGCGCGCTTGTCCGGCATCTCGATCTCCTCATCGAAGCTGAAGCCGGACAGCGTGAGCCGCCGCAGGGCCAGGTGGTTGCGGACGTCCGGCTCCACGACGAGGCGCGTGGCGGCTGGATCGCGGAAGAGGAACCGGGCCAGGGCGGCGCCGACGGCGACGGTGAGGCCGCTGGGCGGTCGCTTGCCGGGCGCCATCAGCAGGTGCATGCCGACGTCGCCGGGCTTGACCGGGTAGCGTTCGCCCACTGGGTCGGCGTCGGGCTCGTAGCTCTGGAATAGCCCGATCGGGCGGTCGTCCAGCCGCACCAGGAAGGCGTGGTGGGTCGGCAGGCCGTCGACGAACTCGTAAGTCTCGCGTACGTCGTCAACGGAGTGGTCGAGCATGCCCCAGAACGCCGCCCGCCGCTGGGTGACCCAGCCGTGCACGAGCCCGGCGTCGGAGGCCGGGTCGAGCACCGTCAGGGTGAGCCGGCCGAGGCCGGGCAGCTGCTCCTCGAAAACCATGGCGTGGTCCTCCTCGAATGGCGGCGGGTCGGTGGGGACGGTGGCGGTCGGCAGTGGGACGAGCGCGCCGGACGTCCATAGTGGAAGCTGGTCGGCGAAGTGTGGGTCGGCGGCGTTGCCGGCGGCGCCGAACGGCACGACCCAGCCGCCAGCGGCGCGGTCGCCGAGATCCCAGACGTAACGGGCGACCGGTCCCCGCCAGCAGGCGTCGGACACCCCGGGGACGCTCGACGTGGCGAGCACGGCGTCGTTGTCGCCCGCCAGGCGTACCTGTTCGCGCATGCCAGCCACCGCCGCCGCGACAGCCGGGTGGACGCCGAGGTGGATGGGGTGCAGCAGGTGCCGCTCGCCCCAGGTGCAGGGATCGGGGCCGGCGGCGACCTCTTCCAGGGCCTCCGCCCCGGCAGGCGCGGCGTCGACGCCGAGGCGAAGCAGGCCGGCGACGACGCCGTCGAGAGCGAGGCCGATGCGGGTCGCCGGGTCGGTCCACGGTGAGAACAGCTCGTCGTAGCGGGACGGGGCGCGAAGCGGGGCGAGGGCCGGGTGCGCGCCCAGCCGCCGGGCGAGCGCCGCGCGCCAGGCCGCGAAGGCGCCGGCGTCGGCGCTGTCCGCGGCCATGCGGCGGTCCCAGGCGAGAAGCCGATGGCGCAGCCGGACGGCGGCGGGGCTGAGGTCCCAGGTGGAAAGCCGGTCGAGGAGGCCGCGCAGGGTCGCATTCGGAACGTGGGTGTCCACGTGGACGATCGGCGCCGGGGTGCCCTCGGCGAGCAGGTCCCGGATGCGGGCCGCCCGGTGGGGCGGGCAGAAGTCGGCGCCGAGCTCGGCGACGTCGCCGGGTCGGCGGTCGTTGGCGTGGACGGCCACGCCAACGACCTCGGAGGCCGGCATGGAGGCTACGGCCGGCGCCCAGCGGAACCGGGGATCCCAGGCGGGCACGGGCTCCCGCCGGCAGCGCTCGTCACGGACAGGGACGCGGCCGGCCACCAGTTGCCGCACGGCGCCGGTGGAGTCGGCCACGAGCACGCTGTTGACCGGTTCGACCCAATGGCGCAGGGCGGCGGCGACGTCGTCGACCCGGCGGGCACGCAGCAGCGGCAGCAGGGCGTCGAAGCCGAGGTCGCCGTCGACCCGGGCGGGGGTGCGGAGGCTGAGCCCTGCCCCCGAACCACGGTCGGTGTCGATGACCGGCCCTCGCGCGGTTTCGAGGATCTCGACGGTCTCCGAGTGGGCGTCGCGTACCGCGATGTGTTCGACAGTGCGGGCGACGGGTGCCCAGCCGGTGGGTTCCCGGGCCTCGACGAGGTCGCCCCGGCGGCGCAGTTCCTCCAGGTAGAGGTCCTGGTAGTCGGCCATGGCGTTGGTGATTGCCCAGGCCACCGATCCGGCGTGGCCGAAGTGGGGCAGGCCCGGCACCCCGGGGAAGGCGAACCCGACCACGTCGAACTCCGGGCAGCTCAGCCGGGTCTGCTGGTAGATGCCGGGCAGTTCGAGCAGGCGGTGCGGGTCGCCGGCGATGAGGGCCGGCCGCCCGGTGCCGGGGTCGCCGGCGACGGCCCAGGCGTTGCTGCCCGACCCGGCCGGCCCTTCGAACGCGAACAGGTCCACCGCGTCGGGGCCGAGGGTGGCGGTGACGTGGGCGCGCCACAGCTTGTTGGGGAACGTGCCGAACAGCACGTGCTGCACGAGGAACACGCCGAGCGGCGACCACGGCCGCCAGCGGTCCGGGGCGCACCCGAGGGCCTCGAACTCGGAGGCGCGGGGTCCGGGCCCGGCGAGCGCGGCGTTGACACCATCCACATAGGACTTGATCCACCGCCGGGTCCGTGGGGACAGGCGGGCAAAACAGCGCCGCGCCGTGTCGTCGAGCCGGGCCCGGCGGGAGAAGCGGTCCCAGGGCAGTTCGCCCGCGCCTACGTGCTCGGCGAGTCGCCCCTCGGATCGCCACTTCTCGACCTGGATCTGCCAGGCCCGATCGGTGGCGGCGGAATAGCCCTGCAGGTACGCGACATCGTCAGCCGAGTTGCCCCGCACATGAGGAATCCCCCATCCATCCAGGACGATGGTGCCCCTATTCATTCCGCCCCCGCTTAGGTTAGGCTGCCCTGACTTAGGCTGACCTTAGTGGAGGGGTGCGTGAAGCGGAACTGGGAGGCCCTGGTGCTCAAGGCGCTCGGTGGCCGGGACTTCCGGCTGACCGTGCTGAGCACAGAGGAGGTCGGCCAGCACTACCGTCGGTTACGCGTCAACGGCGGCGGTCTACTCGAGAGCTGCGAACTTCATCCCACCATGTGGATCCGGCTCTGGTTCGACAACGACGGTCGACCGCATCAGCGGGCCTACACCCTCGTCGACCCTGATCCGGCGTCCGGCCGGTTCAGCCTGGAGTTCGCGCTCCACGACGGGTGCGCGGCCAGGTGGGCCACCACCGCCGCGCCGGGTGCCACCATCCTCGCGACCGTGCAGGGCAGCGGCTTCCACTGGCCGCAACCGTCCCCGCCCCACGTCTACGTGGTCGGCGACGCGGCGTCCCTGCCGGCCGTCAACAGCGTCCTCGACGCGGCGGGGGAGACCGCCGCGACTGTGTGGCTGGAGTACGCCCACGAGGGCGAGCAGGCGCTGCCCGTGCGCGTCCGGCCGCAGGACTCGCTGACCTGGCTGCCCCGCGAGGACGACGGTCGCCTGCTCGTGCGCACCGTCGAGGCCGCCCTGCCCAGCGCCGAGGACGCCTTCTACTGGGTGGCCGCCGAGGCCGCCAGCACCCGCGCGCTCGCCCGGCATCTGCGCAAGTCCCTCGGCATCGACAAGCATCGGATGTCCGTCCTGGGCTACTGGAGCGCCACGTGAGCCGTCGCTACGCCACGCTGTTCAAGCTCTATGTCACGCAGTACGTGGGCGTGGGTTTTATCACGATCGGACTGGTCGCGATCCTCCGCGACGGCGGGACGCCGCTGGAGACGCTCGGTGCGCTCACCCTCATCGGACTGATCTGGCCGTTGAAGGTGCTGTGGGCACCACTGCTTGACCGGTTCGGCTCGCGTACCCGCGGCCATTACCGTTCGTGGTTGCTGGTCCTGCAGACAGGTCTCGTGCTCACCCTGCTCGCGCTCCTGCCGTTCGATCCGCCCGGCGAGCGCCTCGGCGCCGTTGTACTGGTGTGCGCCGCCTATGTGTTGCTCTCCGCGACCCAGGACATCGCCGTGGACGCCATCGCGGTGCGGCTGCTCGCGGAGGCGGAGCGCGGTGCCGGCAACGGGGTGCAGCTCGCGGGCGTCTCGCTGGGCACGGTGCTGGGCGGTGGGGTCTGCCTCGTCGCCTACGACCGGGCCGGCTGGCCGGCGGCCGTGGTGCTGATGGCGGCGCTGACCGCGGCCGGCCTGGTCACGGCGTGGCGGTTCCGGGAGCCGGGACGGGTGGACCGGCTCGACCGCACCCGCACGGCATATCGGGCGCTGCTTTCAGTGTTCCGCCAGCCCGGCTGTCGACCGTGGACCTTCGGTGTGGTGACGCTGCTCTATGTGGGTTCGGGCGCGGCGTGGGCTCTGGTGACCCCCGCCCTGGTGGACGCCGGCTGGTCGCAGGCGCGCATCGGTGTGGTCACCGGCGTCGTGGTCAGCGTCCCGGCCGTGGCGGCGGGCCTGGTGGCCGGCGGTTTCGTCAGCCGGCTGGGGCGCGGGAGCGTGCTGATGGTCGCCGGCGGACTGCTCGTGCTGTCCACCGTGGGCCTGCTCCCGCTGCTCGGCGGGCGCGCCCCCGTCGTCGCGACGGCGGCGGCGCTGTGCGCGTTCATGGCGGCCTACACCGCCGTCAACGTGGTCGTCTACACGGTCAACATGGGCTACTCACGGCCCGGCACCGGCGGCACGGACTTCACGATGCTCTCCTCGGTGGGGCTCGCGGTGTCCTTCGTGGCCTCCTCCGCCGGCCTCTACGCGGCGGCCTGGGTGGGCTACCCGGCGGTGGCCCTAGCCGCGATCGTGCTCGTCGCCGCCGGTGGTCTCCTCGGGATGCGGCACCTGCGCCGCTTTGGACCGCCCGCCGCCGTCGCGGAGCGCTCTGCTGCGGCGAGCATCGATCCTCGTGAACCGGCAGCACCGGCTGTCGCCCTGGACGGCCTCCGCTCGCTCTGACCGATGCCTTGTCCCGCTGTCGATCACCCGCCCGGGACGTGTCCCGCCAGCCGAAGGAATCTGATGTCGCCTCTCGCCGCCCGCGCGCACCTGCTCACCAACGCCACGGCCGACCGCTACCGGCAGACGCTGGTGGACGGCGTCCACCGGGTCGCCACCCAGATCGCCACCACCGACCGGCCATTTACCGGGATCACGCCGGACCACCTCGGGCTGGAGGTCGCCGGAGTCGATCTGGACCAGCCCTTGGGCGATCCGCTCGCCGTGCTGGACGAGCTGCAGGATGTCTACCTCCGCGACGCGGTCTACTTCCACCACCCGCGCTACCTGGCCCACCTCAACTGCCCGGTGGTGATCCCGGCGGTGCTCGGCGAGGCGGTCCTGTCGGCGATCAACTCCTCCATGGACACCTGGGACCAGAGCGCGGGCGGCACTCTCATCGAGTGGCGCCTGGTGGACTGGACGGCCGAGCGGATCGGCTTCGGCCCGGCGGCGGACGGCGTCTTCACCAGCGGTGGCAGCCAGTCCAACCTCCAGGCGCTGCTGCTTGCCCGGGAGGAGGCGCTGGCCGCGTCGGCTCTGCCCCGGGCCGAGGCGCTGCCGCGGCTGCGCATCCTCGCCTCGGCCGCCGGGCATTTCAGCGTGCAGAAGTCGGCGAAGCTGCTCGGTCTCGCGCCCGACGCGGTCGTCAGCGTCACGGTCGACGCCGACCGGCGGATGCGCCCGGCGGCGCTGGACCGCGAGCTGGCCCGCTGTCGCGAGCGTGGCGACATCGTGATGGCCGTCGTCGCCACCGCCGGCACCACCGACTTCGGCTCCATCGACCCGCTGCCGGCGATCGCGGACCGCTGCGTGACGGCGAACGTGTGGCTGCACGTCGACGCCGCGTACGGCTGTGGTCTGCTCGTGTCCGCCACCCGGCGGCACCTGCTCGACGGCATCGAGCGTGCCGATTCCGTGACCGTCGACTTCCACAAGTCGTTCTTCCAGCCGGTCAGCTCCAGCGCCCTGATCGCGCGGGACGGGCGGACCCTGCGGCACGCCACCTACCACGCCGACTACCTGAACCCGGCGCGCATGGTGGAGCAGCGCGTCCCCAACCAGGTGGACAAGAGCCTGCAGACCACCCGCCGGTTCGACGCGCTGAAGCTGTGGATGACGCTGCGCATCATGGGCGCGGACGCGATCGGCGAACTGTTCGACGACGTCGTCTACCGGGCTGCCGCCGCGTGGGACATGCTCAGTGAGGATCCGCGCTTCGAGGTGGTCACCCGGTCGCCGCTGAGCACCGTGGTCTTCCGCTACCTGCCGACCGGGCCGGGCCGGGTGCACGCCGACGCCGCCAACCTGCACGCCCGCCAGGCCCTCGCCGCCTCCGGCGCCGCGGTGGTGGCCGGCACGAAAGTCGACGGCCGGCACTTCCTGAAGTTCACCCTGCTCAACCCCGAGACCACCGTCGACGACATCGCCACTGTGCTGGAGCTCATCGCCGGGCACGCGGGCGGGTATGTCGACCGGGCCACCGCCCCCCTGCTGGCCTGCACCGCCTGACCGCTGGAGGCACCGTGCACACCTACGACGTCATCGGCATCGGCCTCGGCCCTTACAACCTGGGCCTCGCCTGCCTCATCGAACCCATCGACGAGCTGGACGGGCTGTTCCTGGAGGCCCGGCCGCAGGCGGAGTTCGCCTGGCATCCGGGCATGATGCTCGACGCCACCCACCTGCAGACGCCGTTCATGTCGGACCTGGTCACGCTCGCTGACCCGACCTCGCCCTACTCGTTCCTCAACTACCTTAAGGAGACGGGCCGGCTCTACCCGTTCTATATCCGGGAGAGCTTCTACCCGCTGCGTAGCGAGTACAGCAACTACTGCCGGTGGGCGGCCGAGCGGCTGAGCACTGTGCGGTTCGGGCAGGCGGTCACCGAGGTACGGTACGACGCCGCCGGCGACACCTATGCGGTCCACATCGGACATGAGGTGGCCTACCGGGCGCGGCACCTCGTGATCGGCACCGGGACGCCGCCGCAGGTGCCACCGGCGTGCGCGGGCCTCGGCGGCGACGTGCTGCACAACTCTCGGTATCTGGAGCACCGGGACGCGCTGCGGCGCAAGCGCAGCATCACGGTGATCGGCAGCGGCCAGAGCGCCGCCGAGATCTACCGTGACCTGTTGGGTGACAGCGACGCCTACGGGTACGAGCTCAACTGGGTCACCCGGTCGCCCCGGTTCTTCCCACTGGAATACACGAAGCTCACGCTGGAGATCACCTCTCCGGACTACGTGGACTATTTCCATGCGTTGCCGGAGCCGACCCGCTACCGGCTGGAGGCCGGGCAGAAGGGCCTTTTCAAGGGCATCAACGGCGATCTCATCAACGAGATCTACGACATGCTCTACGCCAAGAGCGTCGACCGGCCCGTGCTGACCCGGCTGCTGACCAACACAGCCCTTGGCAGCGCCGAACACGACCCGGCGACCGGCACCTACACCCTCGGCCTGCGCAACGAGGAACAGGAACGGGACTTCTCCCTGACGACCGAAGGGCTGGTCCTCGCCACCGGGTACCGGTTCACCCCACCGGCCTTCCTGGAGCCGGTCCGCGACCGCCTCCGGTGGGACGGGCACGGCCGCCTCGACGTGGCCCGCAACTACAGCGTCGACGTCACCGGCCGAGGCGTGTTCCTACAGAACGGAGGTACCCACACGCACAGCATCACCTCGCCCGACCTGGGCATGGGCGCCTACCGCAACTCGTGGATCATCCGGGAGCTGCTCGGGCGGGAGTACTACCCGATCGAGAAGTGCATCGCGTTCCAGGACTTCGGCGTCCCGTCCCGAGCGACCGCATGATCTTTCGTCGGGGCGAGTTCGCGCTGCGCGAGCTGGATATCGACGCCGACGCCGCGCTGCTGCACCGCTGGGTCACGCATCCCAAGGCGGTGTACTGGCTGATGCAGGACGCCGACGTGGCGGCGGTGGCGGCCGAGTACCGGCGCATCGGCGAGCACCCCCACCACGACGCCTATCTCGGCCTGCACCGCGGCGAGCCCGCCTTCCTGGCCGAACGGTACGACCCGCGCCACGTGGAGCTGGTCGGCCTGTTCGACGCCCGGCAGGGCGACGTGGGCATGCACTTCCTGACCGCGCCGACCGATACCCCCATACGCGGCTTCACCCGCGCCGTCATCACCACCGTGATGGCCTGGCTGTTCAGCGACTCCGCGACCCGCCGCGTCGTGGTGGAGCCGGACGTACGCAATACGGCGGTACACGCCCTTAACGCCGCGGTCGGGTTCACCGTGCTCGGTCCGATCGCCAAGCCGGAGAAAGCCGCGCTGCTGAGCGTGTGCACCCGCGAGCAGTTCCTCGACGCCACGGGAGTACCCATGACCACCGCCGCCACCGGAGACCGTGCATGAACCTCGCCGCCACCGCCCACCTGGACCCGGCTCACTGGGCCCGCGCCAACCGGCTGCTGGTCCGCAAGGCGCTCGCGGAGTTCAGCCACGAACGACTGCTCACCCCGCAGGCCGACGGCGACCGGTACGTGGTCCACAGCGACGACGGCACCGTCGAATACCGCTTCGCCGCGACGATGCGCGCCCTCGACACATGGCAGATCGACCCGGAGACCATCACCCGGCACCGCGACGGCGAGCCGCTTCCGCTCGACGCCGTGGACCTGTGCCTGGAACTGCGCCGAACCCTCGGGCTGCGCGACGAGATCCTTCCCGTCTACCTGGAGGAGATCACCGCGACGCTGTCGGGCAGCGCGTACACGCTGAGCCGGCGCGCGGCCTGCGCCCACGACCTGGCCGGCGCCGACTTCCAGGCCATCGAGGCCGGGATGACGGAGGGGCACCCCGGCTTCGTCGCCAACAAGGGCCGCATCGGCTTCGGCGTCGACGACTACCACCGGTACGCCCCCGAGGTCGCGGCGCCGGTGCGGCTGGTGTGGCTCGCCGCGCACCGCGACCACTCCACGTTCACGTGCACCACCGACACCGACTACGACCGGCACATGCGGGCGGAGCTCGGTGACGAGACGCTGGCCGCGTTCACCGCCGCACTGGCCGATCTAGACCTGGACCCCGCCGACTATCTGCTCTTCCCGGTCCACCCGTGGCAGTGGTGGAACAAGCTGTCGGTCACGTTCGCCGGGGAGCTGGCGGCCCGGCGGCTTGTCTGCCTGGGCCGAGGGCCGGACGAATACCTGGCGCAGCAGTCGATCCGGACGTTCTTCAACGCCTCCGACCCGAGCCGGCACTACGTCAAGACGGCGATCTCGGTGCTCAACATGGGCTTCATGCGAGGGCTGTCCGCCGCCTACATGGCGGGCACGCCCGCCATCAACGAGTGGTTGGCCGGGCTGATCGCCGGCGACGACGTGTTCAAGGCGACCGGCCTCACCATCCTGCGCGAGCGGGCCGCGATCGGCTACCGGCACCGGCAGCTCGAGGCGGCCACTGACCGGCATTCGCCCTACCGCAAGATGCTCGCGGCGCTGTGGCGGGAGAGTCCGGTGCCCGGGTTGGCCCCCGGTGAGCGGCTGGCCACCATGGCGTCGCTGCTGCACGTCGACGAGCAGGGGCACGCGCTGGCGGCGGCGCTGATCGAACGGTCGGGGCTCGCGCCCGCGGACTGGCTGCGCCGCTACCTCGACGCCTACCTCACGCCGCTGCTGCACAGCTTCTACGCCTACGACCTCGCGTTCATGCCGCACGGCGAGAACGTGATCCTCGTCCTCAACGACGACGTGGTGAGTCGAGTGATCTTCAAGGACATCGCCGAGGAGATCGTGGTGATGGACGCGCACATGCCGCTTCCGCCGGAGGTCGAGCGGATCCGCGCCCACGTGCCGGAGCACATGCGGCTGCTATCCATCTTCACCGACGTGTTCGATGGCTTCCTGCGCTACCTCAACGCGATCCTGGCCGACCGGGACGTGCTGACCGAAGCGCAGTTCTGGGCCGCGGTCGCGGCGTGTGTCAACGACTACCGGGCCAGCGTGCCGCACCTCGCCGAGCGGTTCGCCCGGTACGACATCTTCGCCCCGGACTTCGCGCTGTCCTGCCTGAACCGGTTGCAGCTGCGGGACAACCGCCAGATGGTCGACCTCGCTGACCCCTCCGCGGCGCTGCAACTGGTCGGGACTCT
This sequence comes from Luedemannella flava, assembly GCF_039528515.1. Taxonomy (NCBI): domain Bacteria; kingdom Bacillati; phylum Actinomycetota; class Actinomycetes; order Micromonosporales; family Micromonosporaceae; genus Luedemannella; species Luedemannella flava. The sequence continues at coordinate 14,369 of NZ_BAAALT010000048.1, read as the reverse complement.
GCGCAACCCGCTCGCGGTGCACTCCCCGTGACCGCCGCGCCGCCGGTGGCTCATCCTCACGGTGCTCTGCCTCGTCGAACTCACTTCCGCGACGTCTCCGTACTCACCCCGAGCTTCGTCGCAACCGACGTGATCGCCGCCCACTCAGTCTCATGATGAGGACGGGCCTCGCCAACCAGACGGATCGCCCGCGCGCGGACGTCCGGCGAATTCCGGCTCGGTCGTGCCATGACTCCATCTCCGTCGTACGAGTTTCTGCACGCACACTCTCGACGAGTACCTCGGCGTCCGCGCGCTGGAGCGGGAACTGGCCGACCACGTCGAGGACGACATTCGACCCCATGGAGGTCATGGGGGCATGAAGAGCTCTCTTGCCAATCGCTCTACACCGGTGTAGAAAGTATTTACTAAGGTGAATATGCGCTGTCGCGGCTGTCCGGAAGGTCTCGGTGGCCGATCTCGATGGTGAGGCGCGTGCCTTCGGTGCGGGAGGCCTTGACGCTCTGAGAGGAGCAGCAACGCGATGTCACACAGCAGTGGCCCCCGAATGGCCAGCCTTGTCGCAGCCGCGGCTTTGGTGGTGTCCGTCATCACGGCCGCCCCGGCGGCTGCCGCGACCGACACATGGCATTCGAACGACGACGTCTACCACTACTTCAAGGTGCCGCAGTCGCAGGCCAGCAGCATCGTCGGCGGAACGCCGGCAACGCTCGAACTGGAGGCGAACATCGGCCCGAGCGGCACCTGGTCGGCGCTCGCGATGGACCCGAGCGGCTCGGACTACGCCGCGAACGTCGGTCCGCTCGAGCCCGGGCTGTACTACTACCAGTACACCGCGACCATGCAGGACAGGTCGAAGGTGTCCTTCCGCCAGCCTGGCAGCCCGGCGGCGGTGACGTCGAAGCCGAACTGGAACACCTTCTTCGTGCCGGGTGAGTCGGTCGCGTGGATGGACGACATCGCTGCGGGCGGGACGGTGGAGGACCTGTCCTACAGAAGCGCAGCGTCGGGGGAGAGCCGCACCGCCGTGGTGTGGACGCCGCCCGGCTACGACTCCGCCCGGGCCGAGGCGTACCCGGTCCTGTACCTGCTGAGCAGCCAGGGTCAGACCGCTCGTGAGTGGCTGGAACTCGGCCGGGCGAAGCAGATCCTCGACAACCTGGTCGCGGGCAGGGACGCCAAGTCGATGGTGGTCGTGATGGCTGACGCCAATTCCGCCGACCCCCGCGCCGAGCTGCTCAACGCCATCGTCCCCGCAGCACGGGCCGGCTACAACATCTCGTCGCGGCCCCAGAGTCAGGCGCTGGCCGGTGTCGCCACCGGTGCCGAGCAGGCGATCAGCATCCTCCGCAGCGATCCCGGCGCATTCGCCTACGTCGGCTCCTTCTCCGGCTCCGCCGACGGCCCGATCACCAAGGCGGAGGCCAAGGCGATCAACAAGGGCACCAAACTACTCCGGGTCTACGTCGGCAACACGCTCGATCCGTCCTACAACGACAACTACGACCTGCTGGTGGACCTGAAGAGGTCCGGAGTGAAGTTCGAGTTCGACGGCGTCAACCCCGACGACGCCACCTGGGACGCGTGGCGGGAGAACCTGCGCGACTTCGCCGCTCGGCTCTTCGGGCGCAACGGCGCCGGCCACGGCGCCAGCAAGGGACACCGCCCGCTGACCCGGCCGTACCAGCCCCCTGCGGCCGGGTCGATCACGACCCCGCACATCGACCCGTACGGCGTCGTCACGTTCGAGACCGGCACCCAATGGGCCGACGCCAAGGACGTCACGGTCTGGGGCAACTGGGCCCCGAACGGCCAGTGGTTCCGGATCCCGATGGCCAAGCAGCCCGACGGCCGCTGGCGCATCAGTGTCGGACCGCTCGACGGCTACTACTACTACCGGTACGTGGTCGACGGCGTCGACAAGAAGGACCCGGCCGACACCGTCAACAAGCACACGACGGAGTCGCCGCTGTTCGTGCCGGGCAAGACCGACGCAATGCTCGCCGACGTACCCGCAGGCAAGGGCGGCACGGTCTCGCTGATGACCTACGACGGAGCCCAGGGCGCAGAGCGGTACGCGTACGTCTGGACGCCGCCCGGCTACGACGCTGACCGCGAAGCTGCCTACCCGGTGCTGTACCTGTACCACGGCGGGGGCCAGAACTACGGCAGCTGGCTCGAGACCGGGCGGGCCAAACAGATTCTGGATAACCACTACCTCAACGGTACGATGGTGCCGATGGTCGTGGTCATGCCGGACCAGAACGGCGTCGACTTCTGGACCGACCTCAGCCAGCACGTGATGCCGACCGCGGCGGAAAAGTACAACATCTCGACTGATTCGGATGAGCAGGCGCTCGCCGGTCTGTCGTGGGGAGCCATCAACACCCTCGGCACCTGGCTCAGCCACCCGGGCGAGTTCGCCTACATCGGTGCCTTCTCGGGGGGCCTGTTCTCCTACCCCACCGTCGACGTCCAGGCGGTCAACGAAAGCACCAAGCTGGTAAGGCTGTACTCCGGTGACGTCGACTTCACGTACACGTTCACCCAGAACACGATGCAGTGGCTGACCTCCCAGGGCATCGAGTACGAGTACGCCGGCACCTGGGTCGGACCGCATGGCTTCGACATCTGGATGGCGAACCTGATCGACTTCGTGCCGCGCCTGTTCGCGCCTGAGTACCGGTTCGGCGGGGTGCGGCCACCGCTGGCCGGCGACGGCTCCGACGTCGTCAAAGCCGGACGTGCCGTGCCGGTCAGGTTCACCCTGACCGGCGAAGACGGCAGGACGGTCACCGACGCGCGGCCGCGTCTCTACCTGGCGAAGAAGACGGACGGTGTGGCCGGTGACCGTGTCCCGGCCAGACCCGTTCAGAAGAAGGCGGACAACACTGCGCGCTACAGCGCCGGCAAGGCCGAGTACGTCTTCGACTGGGACACCAGAGGGCTCGCCCCGGGCACCTATGAGTTGCAGATCGACCTGAGCAGCTCAGTTCACACCATCGCGCTGACTATCAAGTGACCTTGGGCCACGCGGCCGGCCTGCCCCGGATCGGGGCGGGCCGGCCGCTGCGTCGCGGATGGCACGTGCGTCTTATACGCTGGTCAACGAGCGGCGGGAGGGGCTGTGGCACGCAAGACCAACAGGTCGCCGACGATGCGCGACGTAGCCCGACTCGCCGGGGTGTCGATCAAGACGGTGTCCAACATCCTCAACGGTTATCAGTTCGTACGTCCGGAAACCCGCAAGCGGGTGGACGACGCGATCCGTGAGCTGGGCTACCACGTGAATGTGTCGGCGCGGAACCTGAGCCGAGGCCGGACCGGGGCGATCGCTTTGGTGCTGCCGTCGCTGCGCGTTGTGTACTTCGCCGAACTTGCGGACGCCGTCATGCGAGAGGCATCCAGGCGAGGCCTGACCGTCTTCATCGAGCAGACCAACGCCGAGCGCGACCGCGAGTTGCGGGTACTGGACGGCAGCTACCGGTCACGCTTCGACGGCGTGCTGTACTCCCCACTCGCGCTGGGCCAGAAAGACCTTCCGCTGTTCGACGTCGACTTCCCCCTCGTGCTCCTGGGCGAGCGGGTGTTCGATGGCAGCGTCGACCACGTCACGATGAGCAACGTCGAGGGAGCACGTGCGGCGACCGAGCACGTCCTGGACCGGGGCGCGACCACGGTAGTCCCCCTGGGAGTCAAGGACGACCCGTCGTCGAGCAGCGGAACGCTGCGGTTCCAGGGCTTCCGGGACGCCCTCCAGTCGCGAGGGTTCGACGTCGACCCACGCGCGATCATCGGTGTACCCGACTACTTCCACTCCACCGGCGCCACGACGATCGCTCGCATCCTTGACAGCGGCGTCAAGCCCGACGCGGTTGTGGCGTTCACCGACACACTCGCGCTGGGTGCGCTCGCCGCCTTTCAGGACCGCGGCCTACGGGTTCCCGAGGACGTCCTGCTGATCGGCTTCGACAACATCGACGAAACGAACTACTCCCGACCTCCCCTGAGCACCATCGACCCCGGACGCGACGTGATCGCACACCAGGCAGTCGCCCTGTTGGAAGAGCGGATCCAGCTCCAGTTCGACGGTGTGCCGCGAGAGGAACAGCCGGCGCCCCGCAGGATAGTCGTCGACTTCGAACGGATCGAGAGGCAGTCGACGCTGCGCTGAGGCCGTCCTGCCACACGTTTGTGATGGCAAGGTACGGCGCGACGCCGCAGGACGAGTCACGATCGGCCAACGCCGTGGGCCCGGTCCGTCAGGAGCCGGGCCCACGGCGTTGGGCTGGTGGTCAGGTACGGCTGCAGCTCACCGTGGCCGGCACGCCGTTGGCGGCTGTCCAGCTGCCGATGAAGCCGAACGTGGTGGTGGCGTTCGCGGCCAGCACCCCGTTCCACGCCTCGTTCTTCGCCGTCTGTGTGGTGCCGCTGACACTGTGGACCGCGCCCCAGAGCTGGCTGATGGTCTGACCGTTCGGGAACGTCCAGGACACCGTCCAGGACGCCGTGGCGCCCGCGCCGGTGTTCTGGACCGTCACCTCACCCTGGAACCCGCCCTGCCACTGCCCGACCACCTTGTACGTCGCGGTGCACCCGCCGCCGGGCGGTGATGACGTCGGTGGACGCGTGGTGGGTGTGCCCGAGGTCGGCGGGGCCGACGTCGGCGGGCGCGAGGTCGGCGGGCCGGACGTGGGCGCGGCGGACGTGGGCGCCGCGGACGTCGGCACCGCCGATGTCGGTACCGCCGATGTCGGTACCGCGGACGTGGGCGCCGCCGAGGTCGGCAGGGTGGTGCCGGCCGCCTTCTCGGCCGCGTAGGCGGCGAGCCAGACGAGACCGGAGTTCCAGTTGATGGCGACCTCGTTCGTCGAGTACGAGCCGATGTCGTCGATGTAGCACTTCTGTGGCGCACAGCCGCCCAGCCGCTGCCGGGCGATGTCATCTTCCAGGGCGGAGTCCGGTCCACCGGCAAGGGATCCGGCCGGCGGGTTGGGCAGGCTCGCGTCATTCTGGTGCGCCCAGAACCGGTGGTGCTGGTTCTTCGAGTAGACCGTGCCGAAGCCGGTCACGTACGAGTTGCCGAGCGCGTTGCGGCCGAGCAGGTAGTCCAGGGCGGACAGCGCGCCGTCGCGGTACTTCGTCTGGCCCGTGAAGTCGGCTGCCAGCGCCAGGAGGGTGGCCCGGTTGTTGACTTCACCGCTGGAGCCCCACCAGTATTCGGCGGAGCCCAGCGGCACCCCGTACCCCTGGGTGTTGATGATGTTGAGTAGTGCGTCCGCCTGGGTGACGATCCGCTGCCGGATGGTGGCACCGGTCGAGGACGACAGGCCGTTGGGCACGGTCGCGAGGGTGATGTCGCCGAGCGCCGCGGTCGTGGGCCAGCCGAAGTTCTTCGATACGCTGGCGCCCGCGTTGTGCGGCGACGAGGCGAGGAAGCTGGAGTAGGTCGACGATCCGGTGGTGACGTAGAGCTCGGCGGCTGCCCAGTAGAACTCGTCGGACACGTCGTTGTCGCCGTACGCGCCGCCGCCCGTGCTGTCGGAGCCGGAGGCGTAGACGGCCGGGTTGGCCCGGGCCGCGGTCCACGCCCTTTCCGCCGCTGTCTGGCAGGTGGTGGCGAAGGTGGGGTTGATGGTCTTCCACACGCGGGCGCACTGGGCGGCCACCGCCGCCAGGTTCAGGGTGGCGGCCGTCGACGGCGGGTGCAGCTCACGCAGTTGGGAGTCGGTCTCCGGACGCTGCGGGATGCCCGTCCAGTTCTGGTCATGCAGCTTGTGGAAGGCCATGCCCGCCTTCGGCTTGCCGACCGGCACCTGCATGCGCAGCAGAAACTCGATTTCCCAGCGGGCCTCGTCGAGGATGTCGGAGACGCCGTTGCCGGCCTCGGGGATCGCCTGCGAGCCGTCGGCGAACGCGTTTCGGTTCGCGCCGGAGACGTTGCGGCTGCGCTCGTACGCGTCGAGCAGCTGCCACACGGAGATCCCGCCGTTGACCACGTACTTGCCCTGGTCGCCAGCGTCATACCAGCCGCCGCGCGCGTCCAGGCGGTAGTCGCACACGCCGGGCTGGCACGGCACGTCGGTGTCACCGCGGTTGGGGGAGATTCCCAGGTGACCGGCGGGGCGGGCATAGGGGGAGCCCACCAGAGCGGCCTGGATCGCGATGCCGCTGCGCTGGTGGTAGAAGAACGCCAGCGAGTCCTTCGCGAGCTGGTTGTAGACGCCGTTGGCGATGGTGAACGCGTGGCTCGACCTGCCCGCGACCTCCAGCCGGAAGCCTTCGCCAGTGCCTGTGAAGGACGAGAAGTCGACGGTGTGGACGTAGTCGCCCGAGGCCGCGTCGTTGCCCTTCACCGTGGTAGTGCCGGAGGCTACGGCCGTCCCCGCGGCATTGCGCAGTTGCCAGGCCACGGGGGTGGTAGAGGTGTTGACGACGGTCGCCCGTTTGGGCAGGGTCGGCGCGTAGCCGATCTGGTTGAGCCGGATCGAGGCGTCCCCGGCGGGATAGACCGCGGATGACGCGGTGTTAGCGTTAACAACGCCGGCCGTCATAACGACAGCCGCGATGGCGGCGATCGTTATGACGCGACGGCGTTTCAATGTGGTGCCGGTCGACACGATAGGTCCTTTCTACGGACGCACACGTCCACTGAGATCGCTGCGCCAGGCGCCCGGCGTGGCAGGGCGTACCGGCGTAGTACGCCATAACCTGGCACAGAGTAGGTAGGTGGGCGGGATTAGCCGCTACACCTTCCGAACCCGGCCGGTCGTATCCCAGGAAAAGAGCAGGTCACTGCCGTTTTGTCAGCTGATCGGCCGGCCCGCAGCTCGGAAGTCTCAGCGCTGGTCGGCGTGTCGCTGCGCGGCGCTGCCTGCTGCCTCGGGTGGGTCGCCACCGTTTGGCCAGGCGGCCCGCGTGGACTCCGCCGGGCAGATGACGTCGCGTCGGCGGTGGACGAGCAGTGGCTCGTGCTCGACGCCGCGGATGGCCGCGCCCTATGAGGCGTGCTTGTCGGCGAGCGCCGAGCGGGTCGCGTGCAACGACGCCAGGAGCTGCAGCCGGTCGGCGTCGGCGCTGCCTGGCTCAGCGGTGAAGACCAGCATGATCGGGCCGGGATTTCCCGGCAGTGGATACGTGTCCCAGTCCAGGACGATGTCGCCGACCTCGGGCGCCCGGAAGGTCTTGGTGCCGCTGACCGATTCGCGTATGTCGTGGCGGGCCCATAGGCGCCGGAACTCGGCGCTGCGGATGCTCAGCTCACCGACGATCGCGGTGGCGCGGGGGTGGGTGGGGTCGGTGGCGACGGCGGCGCGCATCATGCCGATGTATTCGAGGGTTTGGCGTTCCCAGTCCGGGCAGCTGCGCTCGCCGGTCAGCGTGTCGTCGAACATCAGCAGGAGCATGTTGAGCCGGTCGGGCGGGTAGGCGTCCGGGTCGCCGAGCAGCGCCTGCGCCATCGGGTTCCAGGCGAGCAGGTCCAGGTGCCGGCCGAGCACGACCGCCGGGGTGTCCATCACCCGCAGTAGCCGCCGTGTGCTGTCCGGCACCAGTTCCGGACCGCGGTCGATCCGGGCGGGCATCGGCCGACGGGCGGCGTGGGCCAGGGTGAACAGGTGCCGGCGTTCCCCGTCGTCGAGGCCGAGCGCGCCGGCGAGCGCGTCCAGGACGCCGTCGGACGGGCGTACCTCGCGGCCCTGCTCCATTCGCTGGTAGTAGTCGGTGCTCAGCCCGGCGAGTAGGGCCAGCTCCTCGCGTCGCAGCCCGGTGACCCTGCGCCGGCCGCCCGGCTCCAGGCCGACATCTCGCGGATGCAGCCGGCTGCGCCGGGCGCGCAGGAAGTCACCGAGCTCACGAGCGTACGGATGGGTCATGCCGTAAGTGTGCCGCCTTGCTGGACACCCAAGGTAGGTCCGGCAGACCCAGGTAATCCACAACGACCGAACCGGCTCGTCCCGCTCCTAGCGTGGTCCGTCTACCGCCGTCGACACTCCCAGGAGCAGCAGATGACCGGATGGACCACCGACCGCATCCCTGACCAGCACGGCCGCATCGCCGTCGTGACCGGCGCGAACTCGGGCCTCGGCCTGGTCACCGCTACCGGACTGGCCCGCCACGGCGCCCACGTCGTCCTCGCCGTCCGCGACACCGCCGCCGGTGCGGACGCCGCCCGCCGCATCGGCGGCGACGTCGAGGTGCGCGAGCTGGATCTGGCCTGCCTTGCCTCCGTACGGGCCTTCGCGGCGAAGGTGGCCGCCGACCACCCGGCGATCGACGTGCTGGTCAACAACGCCGGCGTGGTACTGCTCGGCCCGCGCCGCACGTCCAGCGACGGCTTCGAGCTGCACCTCGCCACCAACATGCTCGGCCACTTCGCGCTGACCGGCCTGCTGCTCGGCAATCTGGCCGCGGCGCGGGAAGCCCGCGTGGTCAGTCTCAGCTCGAATCACCCACAAGAACGCGCACCTCGATTTCGACGACCTGATGTTCGTACGTAACTACCGGGCCGCTCCCGCCTACGGCCGGTCCAAGCTGGCCACCACGATCTTCGGCATCGAACTGGACCGCCGCCTGCGCGCCGCCGGATCGCCGATCGTCAGCACGCTGGCCCACCCCGGTCTCACCCGCACCAACCTGACCCCGCGTGCCTGGGAGCACCGTGGCCGGCTCGGGCAGACGATCGCGTGGCTCGGCCTCCTGGCCACCCAGTCGGTAGAGCAGGGCGCGCTGCCACAGTTGCGCGCCGCGACCGAGCCCGGTGTGCGGGGCGGCCAGTTCTTCGGGCCGTCCGGCCTCTGGGAAACGCGGGGCCGGGTCACCGAGGCCCGGCTCAGCCGGGAAGCCGCCGATCCGGCCATCGGCAAGCGGCTCTGGGCGGCGGCCGAGGAACTCACCGGCGTCAGCTACCTCTGACCTGAACCCACCGCGTCGCGCAGCGTCGAACGCGTTCGCGCAACGGTTCATTCGCGGCGTCCGGGCGCAGTGCACCACTCGCGTACTGAGCTGAGCTACAACGAGCACCTCGCCCGCACAGTGCCGGAGAATGAGCCGGATGTTGGCGCCGCCAATGAAAAGCCCGCGCCGGTCGGAGCCGGCGCGGGCTGATCAGGTAGTCGGGACGGGCAGGTCACGGCGTCCGGGTGCACGTGGCGGTCGTGGCTGAGCCGCTGATGCCCGGTCCGGTGCCCAGGAAGCCGAACGTGGCGGTCGCCCCCGGCGCCAGTGCGCCGTTGTAACTCTCGTTGGTGATCGCGTACGGGCTGGCCGTGCTGCTCGTGCGGGCATTCCAGATCTGGGTGATCTTCTGTCCGCTGTCGAACGTGAGCGTCACGGTCCACGACGTGGTCGCGGTCGTGCCGGTGTTGGTCACCAGCACCTGCCCCTGGAACCCGCTGGACCAGCTGCTGATGACGCTGAAAGCGGCGGTGCAGCCGGTGCTCGGCGATGAGCTGGTCGGGCAGGCGGGAACGTAGACGGCGACCGGGGCGCTGAACGCGGAGTAGTTGTTCGCCGCGTCGGATGCGCGGACCTTGAACTGGTAGGAGCCCGGGCCGGTGTGCGTGAACGTGGTGGTCGGGACCGTTCCGGCGAGCTCGAACGTGGCATTGGTCGCGGTGCCCGACGCGCGCCAGACCTCGTACCGGAGGACGTTGACGTTGTCAGTGGACGCCGTCCACGTCAGGTTCGCGACGCCGCAGCTGACGGTGGCCGTCGGCGTACCGGGGGTCGTCGGCGGTTGGCTGTCCCCGGTGGCCGGGGGCGTGGTGGACGGCGGCGAGCTCGTGGGCGGCATCGTCGGGCACGGCGGCGGCACGATCGTGACCGGCGCCGTGAACGCGGACACGTTGCCGGCGTAATCGCGGGCCCGCACCTGATACCGGTTGTAGCTGCCCAGATGATCGGCGAACGTAATGGTCGCGCTCGTCCCAGCGGACGTGAACGTGCTGCTGCCGTACGGGGCCTTGTAGATGTCGTAGCCGGCGACCCCGATGTTGTCGGTGGACCGGGTCCACTCCAGCGTGAAGTCCAGATTGCAGTTGATGCGGTAGCCGAGCCCGGTCGGCACGCTCGGCGGCGTGACGTCGCCGGTCGACGGGGGCGTGGGGGAGGGCGGCGGGATCGGGCAGCCCAACGGGTAGGCCGTGGCGATCGAGGAGAACGCGGACACGTTGCCGGCGGCGTCGCGGGCCCGCACCTGATATTGCGTCTGGCCGCCCAGCGACTCGGTCGCCCTCGTGATGGTGCTGACGCCGAGCAGCGTAAAGGTGCCACGCGCCGGGGCGTGATAGATGTCGTACCCGATGACGCCCACGTCGTCTGTGGACGAGTTCCACGTCAGCGTCACGATGCCGGCGCAGCTGGTCTGGGCGACGAGCCCGGTCGGCACCGAGGGTGGCGTCGTGTCGGCGGGAGTGGCCGCGGCGGCCATCGGCGCCGCCGCAGCGCCGGTGGCGGCCTGGGCCCCTGGTGCGGTGCTTATCGCGATCGTGAGAGCGGTGGCCGCGGCGAGCGAACCCGCGAAGGCTGGGACGATGAACCTTCTGCGCATGGATGGCTCCCGGAACGGTAGAAGCGGTACGGGCGGGGCGGGAGGGGTCCGTCATTGATTGAAACATCTCAAGCTGTCGAGCTCAATCGCGTCAGGAGACGGGCAGAGGTCAAATGAGGGCGACCGCCAGATCAGGGCTGTGTCACCCGCTATCGCTGCAGGGTCAACAACGCCGGCCGGTAGGGCGGGATGGTGTAGCCGCTCATGTCTTCGACCGGCCGCCCCTGGTACAGGAACTGCATGTTGCAGGGATCGATGGTCATGGTCTGGTCGGGGTTGCTGCGGATCAGGTCACCGTGACCGACGTCGTTGGTCCAGGTGGCGCCGCTGTTGGCCGTACCGGCGAACGGGTTGCTCTCGGTGGCTGCCTGCGGCGTCCACGAACCGTCCAGGCTCGAGGACGTGAACGAGCGGTAGTAGCGTCCCTGGCTGCCGATCGCCTCGACGATCATCAGGTACCGGTGCTGGCCCTGGACCTTGTAGACCTGGACGGCCTCGAACAAGTTGACCGTCGTGTCGCTCATGATCTGCGTAGACTGGCCGATGGGAAGTTGTCCTCGTAGACGTCGTCCATGATGGAGTGCGTCACCTCGTGGGAGACGAGGATCGCGGAGTCCGGGTCGACGGCGGCCAGGTGCACGTCATTGGTGGCGAGGCTGTAGTAGGTACCGTCGTCGGAGTCCGGCTGCCAGAGGATCACCACGGCCCGGCAGGGCCCGACCATGTCCCAGCAGGCGCCGGGGACGTTGTTCCAGGTGACCTGGGTGGCGGCGAAGGCGGCCGCGCCCCGCATGTGCGTCGGGTCGCCCGGCTGCAGCGGGCCGAAGTCGGCGGTGGTGTTGTCCAGCACCTCCCCGTCCACCCCGCTGACGTAGTTGTAGATCCAGCCGGCGCGCGTCCGCACCCGCCAGCTGCCGTTGCCCGCGGTGAACTTCAGGTAGACGTCCTGTCCGGCGCTGGTGCCGTCGGTGTTGTCGAAGCACAGGTTTGTACTCGCCGTTGAAGCCGGTCAGCCCGCTCGCGAGCAGGTCGTCGCCGCCGCTGCCGTGGCGCACGCCGTGCCACCCGGGGACGCCGCGCCGGCCCTGTTGACCTGCGCCGCGGGCTTGGCTGCCGGGGCGGCCGGTTGCCTGCGGTTGGCGCTCGTCACCAGCGGTTGCGGGGTGGCTCCCCGGTACGGCGCGGTCCCGGCGTTCCTGTTCACCGCGATGCCGAACCTGAACGTCGTAGGTGTCGCCCCGACCGTCAGGAACATGTGGTCGGCGGCGGTCTCCAGGGCCAGGGACGGATCGGCCGACGCCGTGACGCTGAGAGCTGCGAACTCAGCGTGGTCGCCGCGACGTGGCGCGTTCCAGTGTGGACGGGGAGAGATCGGCCAGCGGAGCCGAGGATCTGGTCGATCCCTACGAGGGCGATCCGGCCGCGGTGTGCTCCCTCCGCAACTCGCCGAGTACGCACGGCACATGACCCGGCAGGGAAGCCAGGAAACGTCGGTGATCCGGGCGTGCGGGATGGCCTACGATGCGCGGATGGTCGACGTGTCGGGGGACTTCGAGATACATATCACGGCGCCTTCGCACGAGGCGGAGAAGCTGGCGGAGTTCGCTGACCGGCACGGCGTGACGTTCGTGCACATCCTGCTGGACCGTGGGGCGCAGGTGTCGCAGCCGATGCTCAGCCTCACCGGCAGCGGCACGTTGGACGAGCAGCGTATCCTCGCGCGCAGTTGGTACGACCGGCTCCGGCAGGCGGGGATGCATCCGTGCCGTATCAAGGTCGAGGCGGCGCCGTGGTGTGCGGGCGTGCCACGCTCGGACGACGACGCGGCCGCCGAGCCCACCGGGCGGTACTTCGAGCATCACGTCAAGGTGCTGCTTCCCGAGCTGAGCGTAGAGGATCTGACCGCGATCACCGATCTGGTCGCGCCGCACGGCGCGCGGCTGTCGCGCAACGCGCGGCGGCAGCGGCCCGACGGGCGGCACGAGCGGTTCGTCAACCAGCGCTGTCTCGGCGTCGGGCTGGCCACGGCACGGCGCCGGCTGGACGACCTGGTCACCACTCTGCGCGCGGCGGGCCACGAGATCCTCCAGGCGGAGCAGGAGTACGTCGTCTCCGACGATCATCTGTCGCTTGACAACGGCTGGCTTGACGCGCCAGCGTCGCGTAGCTATGTGGTGGAGCGGGAGCAGCGTATGCGCGCCGCGCCAGCGGGCACGGAGGGTTATCCGGCGACGTACCGTCCGCTTCCCGAGGGCGCGATGGTCCGGCAGAGCGCCGCGTTCGACCCCGCCCTCAAGAACCATGCCAACGCCTACCGCGCGGGGGAGCCGGTCTTCCTGGACGCGGCGGCAGGGCAACGGTGGAGGCAGGCCCGTCGGGCCGCGATGGACCACCTTCTCGCGGTGATCGCGCGTTCGGAGTTGGCGGACAACCTCGTCCTGCGGGGAAGCGTGACGTTGGCCGCCTGGGTCGGTGCCGCCGCCCGCGAGCCGGGCGACCTCGACTTCGTCGTCATCCCGCACACCATGACCAGCGACAGCGTCGAGGCGCGGCGCCTGCTCGACGGGCTCAGGGCCGCGGTCGCCGCCGCGCCGGGCGCTGGCCTGCGGGCGTGGGAAACCGCGGAGTCGGCCATCTGGACGTACGAGCGCGCGGACGGCCGCCGACTCGTGATCCCGTTCGGTGCGCCCGGCGTGCCGGACGGCACCGTGCAGGTTGACCTCGTCTTCGGCGAGCGGCTGCCCCTCACCCTCGAGGCGCTGGCGGCCGAGAGGCTGACGGGGGTGAGCCTGGCCATCGAGAAGCTGACGCTGCCGGGTGTCGACGTCCCGGTCCTGGCCGCGCCGGCGCCGCTCGCCTTGGCGTGGAAGCTGTTGTGGCTGGCCACCGACATCTATCCGCAGGGCAAGGACCTCTACGACGCTGTCCTGCTCGCCGAGCACACCAGGGTGGGCCTCCCGCTGGTCCGCAACCTGATGCGCGCCGAACTGGGCAACGAAGCGAACGACTTCACCGCCGAGACGGTGCTGTCCTGGGACATCGACTGGACCAACTTCACCGACGAGTATCCGGGTATCGACGGTGACGCCGAGTCGTGGCGGCGGCGCCTCGCCCGCGCTCTTGAACGCGCCTGGTCCTGACCCCGTCAACCGGGTCGCGGACGTATGGAGGACAACACGATGCTCAGCCGGCCAGCGGTCCGAGGTTCATCACCACCCGCTCGGAGGCGGGTTTGTCGTCGGCGTCGAAGCGGTAGAACGCCACGAAGGGCAGTTCCACCTCGTGGTCGGTGGGCGCGAGGCCGAGAAACTCACCGGAGTGTCGGCCGGTGAGTCGGCCTTCGCTCACCCGCGACCGCCGGCTGTTGCTCGTACTCGATAACGCTGTTGACGAGGCGCAGGTGCGGGCGCTGCTGCCCGGCGGGGCGGGTGCCTCGCCATCGTCACGAGCCGCCGTTCGTTGGCAGGTCTGGAGTCTGCCACCCGCGTGGCGGTGGACGTGCTCGAACCCGACGGCGCCGAGCCGGCCGCAGTGGCGGATCGGGGACCTCGTGGCGCGGTTGGCCGACGAGCGGCGCAGGCTCGGCACGTTGACCGCGGGGCCTGGGGGTCGAGGCGGCCATCGCGGTCACCTACCGCCAGCTGCGTCCGGCGACGGCGGACCTGTTCCGGCTCCTGTCCCTGGTGCCGGTCTCGACTTCGGGGTACGCCTCGAGCCCACCTGTGCTACCTGGCGTTCGGCCGCCGACCCGTTCCATGGGGCGGTGACCTATCCGGCGGGGGGCGGGCTGAGCCAGGAGACCGTCACCTACAGTTATGAC
>NZ_BAAALT010000047.1:0-3529 GCF_039528515.1 Luedemannella flava | reverse complement strand
AACCGCTGGGCGGCGACCGCGCCGCGCAACCGCTGGGCGACTGTGCCGCGTCGCCGGTGGGTGACGACTGCGCCGTGGACCGGTGGGCGGACGAGGCCGCGATCCTGCTGCGGTCCCAGGGCCGCGAGGCTGGCACAGTCGCCGTGCGGCTGTCCGCCCGCCGGCGCCTGCTGCTGCACGTGGGCGACGCCGGGACGCGGATCACGGCGGCGGACGCGGCGGCCAGGGGGCATCCGGACCTGCCGGACGCCGCGACCTGGGTGCTGCCCGACCTGGCACTGCTGCGCGCGGGGCTGATCGACGCCGGGAAGCTGCACCCACTCGTCGCGGCGGCGCTCGCGCCGGACACACGGCCGGGAGGCCGGGCGCGGGACGAGGACGGGGGTCCGCGCGTGGTCGAGTGCCGTGGCGTCCGGCACCGGATCGGGCTCGTGGACGGCCGGCTCGCCGCGCTCGACCACGACCCGGTCGAGCTGCGCCGGGAGGCGCTGCTGGTCGCGTTGGGCGGACCGCCGCTGCCGTGCCTGCGCGCGATCGACGCGGCGACCCGGCAGCCGGAGTCCCTCGACGACATCCGGGGCCGCCTCGACCACGGCGACATCGCCGGCGCGTTCGCCATCGTCGAGGCGCTGCTGGGCCCGGACGCGCTGCTCAGCGGCGGCGCGCTGCGCGACGAGCTGGAGGCCGCGGTGGAGCAGCGCGTCCGCCACGGCGAGTACCGGGCCGGCCTGACCGGTCGCGGACCGACCCGACCCGACTGGCGCCGCCGTCGCGGCCAGCGACGCCCGCGTCCCCACGAGGAAGCGCTGATTCCCCGGAAGCGCTGATCACGCAGGTACGCCCCCGCTTCTTACTCCGTCGCGCCCTCCGACACGACAAAAGGTGATGACATATGCCATTTTCTGCCACTGCTGAGCGCCTCGACGTCGCCGGCGACCTGCTCGCCCTGCTCCGCGACACCACCACCGAACCGCGCCCCGATCCGCAGCTGGAGGCCCTGACCCTGGCCGTGGCCGCCGACCTGCCCGTCCTGCTGTGGGGCGAGCCCGGCATCGGCAAGACCGCCGCGCTGACCCAGCTCGCTGAGGCGCTCGACCTGCCGCTGACCACGGTCATCGCGAGCGTGCACGAGCCGTCCGACTTCGCCGGCCTGCCCGTCGTCGGCGACGACCCCGCCGTGCAGGGCGTGCCGATGGCCCCGCCCGACTGGGCCGTACGCCTGGCGGCGCAGGGCCGCGGGCTGCTCTTCCTGGACGAGCTGTCCACCGCCCCGCCGGCCGTGCAGGCCGCGCTGTTGCGCCTGGTGCTGGAGCGGCGGGTCGGCGCGCTGCGGCTGCCGCCGGGCGTGCGGATCGTGGCCGCCGCGAACCCGCGCTCCTCGGCCGCCGACGGCTGGGAGCTCAGCGCGCCGCTGGCCAACCGGTTCGTCCATCTGCAGTGGACGTACGACCACGACGTCGTGGTGCGCGGCCTCGGCGGCACCTGGCCGAGGGCCGCGCTGCCCCGGCTCGACCCGGCACGGCTGCCCGACGCCGTCGCGTACGCCCGGCGGGCCGTGTGCACGCTGCTGGGCGCGCGGCCGCGCCTCGTGCACCAGCTGCCCAGCTCCGAGGCCCGCCGCGGCGGTGCGTGGCCGTCACCGCGCAGCTGGGAGATGGCGCTGCGCCTGATCGCCTTCGCCACGGCGGCAGGCACCGACCGCGACGTGCTGTCCGCGCTGGTCCGGGGCGTCGTCGGCGACGGGCCGGGGCTGGAGCTGCTGGCCAGCCTGGACCGCCTCGACCTGCCCGACCCGGAGACCCTGCTCGCCGACCCGGCCGGCGCCGTGCTGCCCGACCGGGGCGACCTGCGTCAGGCCGTACTCGACGGGGTGGTGGAAGCGGTGCGTAACCGGCCGGACCGGGCCCGGTGGGACGCGGCCTGGGCCCTGCTCGTGAAGGCCCTCGAGACCGGCGCGCCGGACCTGGTGGTGGTGCCCGCGTCGACGCTCGCGGCCCAGCGACAGGACGACTGGGACATCCCGGCGGCGATCGACCGCCTGGAGGGCGTCGTGTCCGTCGGCAAGCGCGCCGGGCGCGTGGGGGTGGGCCGGTGACGGTGGACTGGGAGAAGCTGTTCGCCGCCCGGCTGTACGCGGCCAGGGCGCGGCCCTATCTGGCCTCCGCCCTGTTCGCGCTGCACCCGGTGGAGTCGCGGACCGTGCCGACCATGGCCGTCGACCCGTACTGGCGCTGCTACGTGTCACCGGCCTTTGTGGACCGGATGTCGCTGGAGCACCTGGCCGGGGTGTGGGTGCACGAGGTGTCGCACCTGCTGCGCGACCACCACGGACGCGGCGACCGGGTCGCGGCGGCGCGCGGGCTGACCGGGCCGGCGGAGCGGCTGCGGATGAACATCGCCGCCGACTGCGAGATCAACGACGACATCTACGGCGACGGGCTGCCGCGACCCAGGGACTGCATCAGGCCCTCCGACCTGCGCCTGCGCGACGGCGACCTGATGGAGGAGTACCTGTCGCAGTTCCGGCTCGGGCCGCACACCGCGTCGATGGCGTGGCTCGACTGCGGCAGCGGCGCCGACGGCCGCGAGCGCGCCTGGGACCTCGGCCCCGACGGCGCGCACGGCCTGTCCGGACAGGAGCGCGACGCCGTGCGGTTCCGGGTGGCGCAGGGCATCAGCGGTCGCCCCGGCAGCGCCCCCGAGGGCTGGCAACGGTGGGCGGAGCAGGCCTTCCACCCGCCGCAGCCGTGGCGGGACCTGCTCGGCGCGGCCGTCCGGTCGGCCACGCACGGGTCCGGGGCGGGCGACGACTACGTCTACCGCCGGCCGTCGCGCCGGGCCACGAGCCTGCCCGGCGTCGTGCTGCCGAGCCTGCGCCGCAACCCGCCCCGGGTCAGCGTGATCATCGACACATCCGGGTCGGTGAGCGACGCGGAGCTGGGCAGCGCGTTGTTGGAGGTCGCCGCCATCACCCGCAGCGTCGGCGGCCGGCGCGACCTGGTCACCGTCGTGTCCTGCGACGCCGCCGCGCGCGTCGCGCACCCGCTGTGCCAGGCGGAGGGGATCCCGCTGCTCGGCGGCGGCGGCACCGACCTGCGCGAGGGTTTCGCCATCGCGCTGCGCAGGACGCACCCGGACGTCATCGTCGCGCTGACCGACGGGTGGACGCCGTGGCCCAGCCGGCGGCCGCCGTGCCGGACGGTGGTCGGCCTGTTCGACCGCACCAAGCACAAGCAGTCGGACGACGATGACGACGACGAGCCGGCGCGGCCGCCGGACTGGGCGCGGGTGGTCAGGATCGGCTGACCGGGCTCACCCTCAGCTCGGCGAGCGCGGGTTCGCGCCCGCCGTAGCGGGTGGCCGGCAGCCGCAACCGGATCTCGTCCGCCACGACCCCGCCGACCGCGACCCGGTCGACCAGCGCCGCCGACGACGGCACCGTGGCGACGGTGCGCCAGGCGCCGCCGGCCCGCCGCGCCTGCAGCGTCCAGGCGGCCAGCGGTCGCGCGCCCGACCAGGTGGCCGTGAC
>NZ_BAAALT010000046.1:0-52859 GCF_039528515.1 Luedemannella flava | reverse complement strand
GACATCGGCCGTGCCTCGGGGGCGGCG
Source organism: Luedemannella flava (assembly GCF_039528515.1). Classification (NCBI taxonomy): domain Bacteria; kingdom Bacillati; phylum Actinomycetota; class Actinomycetes; order Micromonosporales; family Micromonosporaceae; genus Luedemannella; species Luedemannella flava. Next base: position 52,832 of record NZ_BAAALT010000046.1, on the reverse strand, counting down.
GGCGAGGTCGGCTCGGCTGGCGGCTGTGGCGGCGGCGCGGCGGGCGGCGGACCGGGCGGGGGTGTCGCGTCGGCGGGCAGCGGCTCACCCAGCCAGCCCTCGCCGTCCCAGTAGCGCTGGGTCGTAGGGTCGGCCGGGTCCTTGTACCACCCCGGCGAAACGTTGGTCACCCGGCAACCCTAACTATGGTCGTCATCCCGGCGGTAACTTCACCACCACCGTGCCCGCGAAGCGGTCATGCAGGCACTGCCGGAACGGTTTGTCCCACAGTTGCCACAGCCCGTCAAGCATGCCGTAGCCAGGGATGATCGCGGCGAGCGGCCCCGCCACGAAGCGGCGCTGGTACAGCCGGGGTGCCAGCTGTGCGGCCGGGTCGAGCGGGACGATCTTGATCTTCATGACCCGCTTGCCGACCGTCTGGCCTTTGCGGACCTGGTAGGTGACGAAGTAGCCGTACATCAACGCCAGCTGGAACAGGAGCAGCACGGCCTCGAGGCAGAGCATGCCGAGCAGGAACGTGCCCGCCTCCTCGGCGCTGCCCGTCGAGTCGAAGGTCGCCGCGACGAAGGCGACGAGGACGGGGATGAACACCGCCATGGAGATGGCGCCGAGGATCAGGCTGTCGATCAGATAGGCCACGAGGCGGTCGCCGAACTCCGCCAGGCGCATGCCGTTGGGTGCCACGGCGGGCGCCAGCGGGTGGCCCGGCGGATAGGCGCTGTACGGAACGGCGTAGCCGGCGCCGGGCGGGGGCGGCACCGGGCCGGGGGCGGGGGTGGTCACCCCGGCATGGTGCTACACCGCGTCGGCCGCGGACCACCCCCTGTGGATAACCTCTCGTCAGAGGTTGCCGCGCAGTTCCTGTTCCCGCTCGATCGCCTCGAAGAGGGCCTTGAAGTTGCCCTTGCCGAAGCCGAGCGAGCCGTGCCGTTCGATCAGCTCGAAGAAGAACGTCGGCCGGTCCTGCTGCGGCCGGGTGAAGATCTGCAGCAGGTACCCGTCCTCGTCGCGGTCGACCAGGATGTGCCGCGAGCGCAGCTCCTCGATGGGCACCCGGACGGTGCCGATGCGCGCCCGCAGCTCGGGGTCGTCGTAGTACGACGCGGGCGTGGCGAGGAAGGAGACGCCGGCGGCCCGCATGGCGTCGACCGTGGCGATGATGTCGTTCGTCGCGAGGGCGACGTGCTGCACCCCGGGCCCGCCGTAGAACTCCAGGAACTCGTCGATCTGCGACCGTTTCGGCCCGGTGGCCGGCTCGTTGAGCGGGAACTTCACCTTCCGCGTCCCGTTGGCCACCACCTTCGACATGAGCGCCGAGTACTCCGTGGCGATGTCGTCGCCGACGAACTCGGCCATGTTGGTGAAGCCCATGACGCGGCGGTAGAAGTCGACCCACTCGTCCATGTGGCCCAGCTCGACGTTGCCCACGACGTGGTCGACGGCCTGGAAGAAGCGCTTGGGCTGCAGCCCGGCCGCGATCGCGGGAGCGCGGTCGACGATCGGGCCCCGGGTCACGAAGCCGGGCAGGAACGGCCCCGCGTAACGCGACCGGTCGATCAGCGTGTGCCGGGTGTCGCCGTAGGTGGCGAGGGCGGCCATCCGTACCGTGCCGTGCTCGTCGGTCAGGTCGTGCGGCGCCTGCAGGCCGGTGGCGCCGGCGGCCAGCGCGTGCGCGTACGCCGCGTCGACGTCGGGCACGTCGAGCGCGATGTCGCTGACCCCGTCGCCGTGCCGTGCGTGCCGGCGGGCGGCCGCCGAGCCGACACGCACGGCGCCGGTGAGCACGAACCGCGCCCCACCGGCGGTGAGTACGTATTCGGTGGTCTCGGGGGAACCGGTCTCGGGGCCGCGGTAGGCCACGCAGGTCATCCCGAACGCGGTGCTGTAGTAGTGCGCGGCCTGGGCGGCGTTGCCCACCACGAAGCGCAGATGGTCGATGCCGGTGACCGGGAACGGGTCGCGCGGCCGGGCGTCGGAGGTGGGACCTGGGCGTACGTCCGTGACCTGGGTCATAGAGGGAGCATGCCCAGTCGGAGACGACCTGGACAACGGATCGCCTCCGGCCTGGTCATCCTGCACAGACTGAACATGGATAACGCCATACTGCTGGACAATATGTGCAGACCCGCGCGTTAACGTTTCCCACCCCGGCCGCAGGGGCACGCTGATCAGGAGGCACGCACCACGGCACAGGAGGAGCCATGGCAACCCGAAGGACCAGCAGCACGAACGAACTCACCGGTCTGGTCAACGTCGACGTGAACACGGTCGGCACGCTCCTGCAGGACACCCTGGTCGAGCTGACGGACCTGCACCTGCGCGGCAAGCAGGCGCACTGGAACCTCGCCGGCCCCACGTTCAAGCAGGTCCACGAGCAGCTCGACGAGGTCGTCGACGGCGTCCGCGCGGCGGCCGACGAGGTCGCGGAGCGCGCCGTGGCGATCGGGTACGCCGTGGACGGCCGCCCGTCGACCGTCGCCAAGAGCACGCCGCTGAGCGAGTTCCCGGCCGGCCAGATCACCGTGGCCGAGTGCGTCGAGCTGATGACCACGGCGCTGGAGGAGGCGTGCGGCCACATCCGGGAGCGGATCGGCAAGCTGGACGAGCCCGACCCGGTCAGCCAGGACACCCTCATCGGCGTCCTCGCCACCCTGGAAAAGTTTCACTGGATGTTCGCGGTGCAGCGGGTGGGCGCGGCGCGATGATGGCCGCGTGACGGTAGACGCATTGGATGCGCGGCTCATCGACCTGTTCGCCGAGGAGCCGCGCATCGGCGTGCTCGAGGCCTCCCGCCGGCTGCGCGTCGCGCGCGGCACCGTGCAGGCCCGCCTCGACAAGCTCGTCGAGCGCGGTGTCATCAAGGGCTTCGGGCCCGAGGTGGTGCCGGCCGCGATCGGGTTCGGCGTCACCGCCTTCGTCACCCTGGAGATCAGCCAGCGGTACGGGCACGACCCGGTCGCCGCGCACCTCGCCGCCGTGCCGGAGGTGCTGGAGGCGCACACCATCACGGGCACCGGCGACCTGCTCTGCCGCATCGTCGCCCGGTCCAACGCCGACCTGCAGCGCGTACTCGACGTGGTGGTGGGTCACGAGGGCATCCGCCGGGCCGCGACGATCATCGCGCTCGCCGAACAGATCCCGTACCGGACGCTGCCGCTGGTGCGCGCGGCCGCCGCCGAAAAGCCGTGATCTGCGCAAAGCGCACTAAATAGATCGACACGGGCAAATAACGCCCGACGCCACTACGGTGCGCCGGCCGGCTAGCGTGGGCCGCGTGGCGAGGGGGAGGGCGGCCCGCTTCGGCAGCAGGGTGTCCTTCGCCCTGGTGCTCATCCTCAGTGCCGTCATTGTCTTCGCGATCCGCCCCGACTGGAACCCCTTCCCCATGTGGTGGGCCAACTTCCAGACCGGGCTCAAGGAGAACCGGCCGATCGCCGACCCGCCGACCACCTGGATCCAGCGCACCGGCGACCCCGCCGACCTGGCCGGTGTCATCACCGACGGCGACCCGTACGCCCGGTCGGCGTTCGGCAGCGCCGTCATCGTCACCACCCGCGGCCACGTGGAGGCCCGGGGACTGGGCGACGGCCGGCAACTGTGGATCATCGAGTCGCCGTGGGCGCGGCCGGCCGGCGACGTCGTCGTGGTCGGGCGCCCCGACACCAACAAGGGCTTCCTCGTCTACGGGCCGTACTCGGCGACGCCGTTGTGGTCCGACGACGCGGCCACCGCCGTCTGGGCGTACTCGGACAAGATTATTGATCTGACCTGCAAGGACGACGTGCAGTGCGTGGTGCGCGGCCGCGACCACGACGGACGCCACCTCTGGTCCGTCACCGTGCCCGGCGGCAAGCCGCGCCCGACCGGGCCGAACCCGACCAGCGCGGGCCTGCGGCCGGTCTCCGACTGGTTCAACGACGCGCGCACCGGCGCGCCCGGCCCGGCCCCCGGCGTGCTCGGGGTGACCACCGGTGGGAAGACCCACCTCATCGACCTGGTCGGCGGCGTCAACCTGCGCGACGTGCCGCCCGCCGACAAGGACACCCGCATGGTCGTGGCCGCCTCCCGCGTCATCTACGCGCAGGCCGAGCCCGTCGACGACACGTGCCGCTACCGGGTGTGGGTCGTCGACGCGGACTCCGGCGCCGAGGTGTGGCGCGACGAGGGCCTCAACCTCAACACCGCCAACCGGCCCGGCTGCGAGCAGCGCCGCGACCCACAGGGCGGACACGTGCTGCTCAGTGGGACCGGTGGGGACAACCGGCCGGAGCTGAACACGCTGGCGTACGCCGCGAACCGCACCGTCTGGGTCGGCGCGCTGGGCCAGAAGGTGCTCGACACGGACGGCGACCTGGCCGTCGTGCTCAACACCGACCAGAACGCCGTCGACCTCGTCGACCTCGCGGCGGGCAACGAGGTCGTCGCCACGGTGAAGGTGCGCAACGCCCCCGACGTGGCGATCACGCCCAGCTTCGTGCTCCTGCACGACCACGAGCACGTCACCGTGCTCAGCCGGGCCGGCGGGGTGCTCCGCTCGCTCACCACCGAGGCGAAGATCATCGGGTACGGGTACACGGGTCTCGTCCTCGCGCAGGGCCGGGTGATCGGCTACGTGGACATCCCGGTGCCCGCCGACGACACGGTCGTCGAGCCCCCGGACGCGGGCCCGCCGGCGACCGTCGGCCAGCCCACATCCACCCCGGGCGGCGGCAAGTAGATCCGCCGGGTGGGTACGCTTCGGCCATGCCGGAATTCGACTTTTCGCCCCTGCTGCCGCTCGGCCCCGACACCACGGAGTACCGGCTGCTCACCACCGACGGCATCGACACGGTCGACGGCCCGGGCGGGCGGCGGTTCCTGACGGTCGAGCCCAGCGTGCTGCGCTCCCTGACGGCCGAGGCGATGCACGACATCGCGCACTACCTGCGCCCGGCGCACCTCACCCAGCTCCGGTCGATCATCGACGACCCGGCGGCCTCCCCGAACGACCGGTTCGTGGCCACCGACCTGCTGCGCAACGCCAACATCGCGGCCGGTGGCATCCTGCCGATGTGCCAGGACACCGGCACGGCGATCGTCATGGGCAAGCGGGGACGGCATGTCCTGACGGACGGTGCCGACGAGCGGGCGATCGCGTCAGGCGTCTTCGACGCGTACACCAAGCTGAACCTGCGCTATTCGCAGCTCGCGCCGTTGACCATGTGGGACGAGCGCAACACGGGCTCCAACCTTCCCGCGCAGATCGAGCTCTACGCCGAGGACCCTTCCGGGCATGCGGACGAGTACAAGTTCCTGTTCATGGCCAAGGGCGGCGGCTCGGCCAACAAGAGCTACCTGTACCAGGAGACCAAGGCGCTGCTGAACCCCACGCGGATGCTGCAGTTCCTGGAGGAGAAGCTGCGCCTCATCGGCACGTCGGCCTGCCCGCCGTACCACCTGGCGATCGTCATCGGCGGCACGTCGGCCGAGTTCGCCCTGAAGACCGCCAAGTACGCGTCCGCGAAGTACCTCGACGGGCTCCCGACGGAAGGCTCCATGTCGGCGCACGGCTTCCGGGACGTTGCGCTTGAGGCCGAGGTGCTGGAGCTGACCCGGCAGTTCGGGATCGGCGCGCAGTTCGGCGGGCGGTACTTCTGCCACGACGTGCGGGTCGTCCGGCTGCCCCGGCACGGGGCGTCCTGCCCCGTCGCGATCGCCGTCTCCTGCTCCGCCGACCGCCAGGCGCTCGCGAAGATCACCCCTTCCGGGGTCTTCCTGGAGCGGCTGGAGACCGAGCCGGCCCACTTCCTGCCCGAGGTCCGCGACGAGCAGCTCGCTACGGACGTGGTCCGGGTGGACCTGAACCGGCCCATGGCCGAGATCCGCGCCGAGCTGTCCCGCTACCCGGTGAAGACGCGCCTGTCGCTGTCCGGCCCGCTGGTCGTGGCCCGCGACATCGCCCACGCGAAGATCGCCGAACGGCTGGCGGCGGGCGACCCGATGCCGTCCTACCTGCGCGACCACCCCGTCTACTACGCCGGCCCCGCCAAGACGCCGGAGGGCTACGCGTCCGGCTCGTTCGGCCCGACGACGGCCGGCCGGATGGACTCCTACGTGGACAGCTTCCAGGCGGCCGGCGGCTCGCTCGTCATGCTGGCCAAGGGCAACCGCTCGGCGGCCGTCACGAAGGCCTGCCACTCGCACGGTGGCTTCTATCTGGGCTCGATCGGCGGTCCTGCCGCCCGCCTGGCGCAGGACTGCATCACCAGCGTCGAGGTGCTCGAGTACCCGGAGCTGGGCATGGAGGCCGTCTGGAAGATCGAGGTGAAGGACTTCCCGGCCTTCATCGTGGTCGACGACAAGGGCAACGACTTCTACGCCGAAACCACCAAACCCGTCGTCACGGTGGGCCGCCGCTGACGTTCCGCGCCGTCGCGTGGCGAATAAGGGTCGCTGTACGGTCCAAATTCGCCACAGCGTGCGCACACGTCCGCCACACATCGGGCTTAGCGTGGGCGGGTGCCTGCCACCTTTCCCTCGCATCCGGCTGTCGTGCTGCCCCTCAAGGTGTGGCGGCCGGGGTGGTTCGACGGGGTGGCACTCGTCCTTGGTGCCGCGGCGCCGGACATCGCCTACGCGTTCGACGGGTCCGGGCTGCCCGTGTGGCCGCTCTCGCACCAGGTGCACGGGCTGGTGCTGTGGTGCCTGCCGGTGGTGTTCGTCGGGTGCTGGCTGACCCGGTGGGCGGCGCCGCTTGTCGCGGCACATCTACCAGCATGGCTGCGTGACTATGGCGCGCTGGGCGTCGCGCGGCCGCGCTGGTGGGTCACCGCGTCGTCGGGTGTGCTGGCCGCTGCCAGCCACCTGGTCTGGGACGCGCTCGCGGACAAGACGTGGGTGGAACTGCCCTCGACGGTCATCGGCGGGCTCGTGACCATGGCGCTGCTCGTCCATGTCGGACGGAGCGGTCTGCTGCGCGAGTGGCACGGCCCGCCGCCGTCAACGGCACCGCGCCCCGCGCTGTTCTGGTCGGTGGCGGGGGCCACGGCCGCCGTCGGGGTGGCGGTGGCACCGGCGCTGCCGGGCGCATTCCTGCCACACACCACGGGGGTACGCCTGTTGTGCGCGTTGGCGCTCGGGCTGATCGCTGGTGCCGTCGCGGCCACTACGGTGTGTCCCACACCGTCCACTCGACGGTGATCGCGTACTCACGCACGGTGCGGACCTTGAGGAGGAAGACGGGCGAGTCCGCCGAGACGCGTACGCAGTACTGGCTGCCCACGTTGGGCCTGACCTTCTTGGCACCGTCAAGCATGACCAGTCTGTCGCACTCGGCGGCGGTCGGCTGCCCGCCTTTCCACGTCGCGATGAACGAACCGCGTGCGTAGAGCTCCGTGATCCCTGAGTGGATGTCGAGACCGGTCCCCGGGGCCGGCGGACCGCGTGCCGGTGAGTGCCGCTGATCTCCACTTCCATCCGTTGTCGAAACGATTCGACTACGTGCTGGGTGCATAACGGGACAACAGCGCAGGGCCTTCTTCGTCGGGGGGCCCAACTATTGACATCGGTCAGCGGGAGTGTGAATCTCGGCGCGGGGCCGGTACGGGAGCAAGGGCAGCTCCCCGACACAGCACGCTCAGTCATGCATGCGCGTGGCTCGATGACGCTCGTCCGGGTCCGTCCCCGCCATGCATGTGGTCACCCACCCGCGCCCGTCGAACGGCGGCGCTCCAAAAAGGACCGACATGCGAAGTAAAACAAAGCTGCGGCGAAATCTGGCGTTGGCGTCCGCGCTCGTCGCCGGTGCCGCCACCGTCGCGGTGGCGGTCACCTCCGCCGTCACCACGGCGTCGGCCGCCGCGTCCGACTCGTACTCCTGGAAGAACGTCCGGATCGACGGCGGTGGCTTCGTCCCGGGCATCATCTTCAACCAGACCGAGAAGAACCTCATCTACGCCCGCACCGACATCGGCGGCGCCTACCGCTGGGACGAGTCGGGCCAGGCCTGGATCCCGCTGCTCGACTGGGTCGGCTACGACAAGTGGGGCTACAACGGCGTCGTCAGCATCGCGACCGACCCCGTGCAGACCAGCAAGGTCTACGCCGCCGTCGGCATGTACACCAACAGCTGGGACCCCAACAACGGCGCGATCCTGCGCTCGTCGGACAAGGGCGCGACCTGGGCGGCCACCGCGCTGCCGTTCAAACTGGGCGGCAACATGCCCGGCCGCGGCATGGGCGAGCGCCTCGCGATCGACCCCAACAAGAACAGCATCCTCTACTTCGGCGCGCCCTCCGGCAACGGCCTGTGGCGCTCGACCGACTCGGGTGTCACGTGGGCCAAGGTGACCGCCTTCCCGAACGCGGGCAACTACATCGCCGTGCCCGGCGACTCCTACCAGGGCGACAACCAGGGCGTCGTGTGGGTCACCTTCGACCCGTCGACCGGCACCTCCGGCAACACCACGCAGACCATCTACGTCGGCGTCGCGGACAAGAACAACACCGTGTACCGCTCGACGGACGGCGGCACCACCTGGTCGGCCGTGGCCGGCACCCCGACGGGCTACATCGCCCACAAGGGCGTGCTCGACCACGTCAACCACCAGCTGTACATCGCCACGAGCGACACGGGCGGCCCGTACGACGGTGGCCACGGCCAGGTCTACAAGCTGAACACCGCCACGGGCGTCTGGACCGACATCAGCCCGGTGCCGGTCAGCAGCTCCGACCAGTACTTCGGATACAGCGGTCTCACCATCGACCGGCAGGCCCCGGGCACCATCATGGTCTCCTCGCAGATCTCCTGGTGGCCCGACATGATCACCTGGCGGTCGACCGACGGTGGCGCGACCTGGACGAAGATCTGGGACTGGACGTCGTACCCGAACCGCAGCTTCCGCTACACCATGGACATCTCGTCCGTGCCGTGGCTGAGCCTGGGCGCGAACCCGGCGCCGCCGGAGGTCACCCCGAAGCTGGGCTGGATGAACGAGTCGATGGAGATCGACCCGTTCAACTCCAACCGCATGATGTACGGCACCGGTGCCACGATCTACGGCACCACCAACCTGAAGAACTGGGACGCCGGCACGCAGATCACCATCAAGCCCATGGTCAAGGGCCTGGAGGAGACCGCGGTGCTCGACCTGATCAGCCCGCCCACCGGGACGGCCCCGCTGATCTCGGGTCTCGGCGACATCGGCGGCTTCCGGCACACGAACCTCGACGCCGTGCCCGCCATGATGTTCCAGCAGCCGTACTTCACGTCGACGACCAGCCTCGACTACGCCGAGCTGAACCCGTCGTACATGGTCCGGACGGGCAACTTCACCGACTCCGACCGGCCCAACGACAGCCACGTGGCGTTCTCCACCGACGGTGGGGCGAACTGGTTCCAGGGTCAGGAGCCCGGTGGCGTCAACAACGGTGGCACCGTCGCGGCGGCCGCCGACGGCAGCCGCTTCGTGTGGTCGCCGGGCGACGCCGGCCAGCAGGTCATCTACTCGGTCGGCTTCGGCCAGTCGTGGTCGGCGTCGAGCGGCGTGCCCGCCAACTCGGTCATCGAGTCGGACCGCGTGAACCCGCAGAAGTTCTACGCGTTCAACGCCGGCAAGTTCTACGTGTCCACGAACGGCGGCGCCGCGTTCACCCAGACGGCGGCCTCCGGCCTGCCGACCACGGGCAACGTGAAGTTCAAGGCGCTGCCCGGCGTCGAGGGTGACATCTGGCTGGCCGGCGGCGACGCGACCACCAGCACCAGCGGCGTGTGGCGCTCGACCGACTCCGGCGCGTCGTTCACGAAGGTGTCGGCCGCCACGGCCGGCGTCAACGTGGGCTTCGGCAAGGCGGCCCCGGGCTCGACGTACCCGGCCGTCTTCGCGTACGCCACGATCGACGGCGTGCAGGGCGTGTACCGCTCGGACAACGCGGGCCAGACCTGGGTCCGGATCAACGACAACGCCCACCAGTACGGCAACGCCGCTGAGGCGCTGACCGGTGACCCGCGCATCTACGGCCGGGTCTACCTGGGCACCAACGGTCGCGGCATCCTGTACGCCGACCGCCTCGGCGGCAGCAGCCAGCCGCCGATCTCGACGGGCGGCCCGACCACGCGCCCGCCGACGAGCAGCGTGCCCACGAGCAGTGTCCCGACGTCGCGTCCGCCGACGAGCAGTGTCCCGACGTCGCGTCCGCCGACAAGCAGCGTGCCTACGTCGCGTCCGCCGACGAGCAGTGTCCCTACGTCGCGTCCGCCGACGAGCAGTGTTCCGACGTCGCGTCCGCCGACGAGCAGTGTGCCGACCAGCGCCGTGCCCACGTCGGGCGGCACCGGTTCCTGTGTCGCGACCTACTCGGTGACCGGCCAGTGGCAGGGCGGCTTCCAGGGCAGCGTCACGGTGAAGAACAACCGCTCCACGGCCAGCACGGCGTGGACGGTGACCTGGACGTTCGCCAACGGACAGGTGATCACGCAGCTGTGGGGTGGCAAGCACACCCAGAGCGGCGCGAACGTGACCGTGACCAATGAGGCCTGGAACGGCTCGTTGGCCGCGGGCGCCAGCACCACGTTCGGCTTCCTCGCGAACTGGGGCACCACCAACGCCGCCCCGACGGCAACCTGCACCGTCAGTTAAACCCCGCACCGCCCCAGGTGGGCCCGGCGCCTAGTGTGCCGGGCCCACCGCCCGTTTCCGCGTCGTACTTCAGGGTGGTCCGTGTGCAGTTTCATTGCCATACAAAGTGCAACCAGGGCTAGAACGGTGTGATGGCGTCACAGACGGTGCGGTTCACGGTCTCGGACGAGGACCGGGCGCGGCTCGACCGGCTCGTCGAGCACTTCGGCGGCGACCGCTCGGCCTATCTCCGCGCCACGCTCACGGTGATGGAGTCGCTGCGCCGGCCGGCGCGGTCTGCGAAGGCGTCCAGCGCGGCCAGCACCTCGGTTGACTGCCACATCCGGTTGCGGTCATAGCCGGTGAACTCGGTGAGCACGCCAGCCACCACGAGCGGTGCGATGGCCCGATGCACGTTCTGCGGCGCGACGTCCAGCACGGTGGCCGCAGTGGCGGAGTTCAACACCGGGTGCCGGATGAGCGCGTCGGCCAGCCGCCACACCAGAGCGTCCCGTCTCGCGGTGACCTGTGTGTCCCACCGGGCACGGATCTCGCGTAGTTCGGCCACGAGTTCGCGACCGTTGGCGGTGGCGGCGAAGGACGCTTGCGCAAGCCGTTCGACAATGGCGGTTGGGTCCCCGTGACGGTAGCTGGTGAGGGCGTCGAAATAGCGGTTCGTCTCGCTGAGCAGGCCGGCTGAGACGGGCACCGTGACGTTGCGGGTAAGTCCGTGACCGCGCAGCATCGCGTGGATCAGGGCACGACCGGTGCGGCCGTTGCCGTCGGGAAACGGGTGGATGGTCTCGAACTGTGCGTGCGCAACCGCGACCTGGCTCATCAGGGGAAGGTCGGTACGTCGGCCAAAACGCACGAGGTCATCGATGAGTGCTGGGACGCGGGTGTGGTGTGGCGCTACGAAGGCCGCCTCATGTGGACCGAAGTCGCTCCCGCCGACCCAGACCTGTTCCTGGCGCCACCGACCGGCGATGGTCGGTTCGTGCCGGGCGACGAGCGCCGCGTGCATGGCGAGGATTGCTTCGTCGTCGAGGTTGTCCGCAAGTGCAAGCGCGGCCCGCATGGCATCGACATTGCCAACGATCTCGGTAGCGTTGCGCTTGTCTCTGCTGCCGAGCTCGGCCAGGGCGATCGCCTTCGCTCCGGAGGTGAGGTTTTCTATCCGGGACGAGGACGCTGACTCGGACCTGAGCAGGACTGACGCGAACGGCGCGACCTCGGTGCCGAGTTCAGCGTCGAACCGGGCGATCTCTGCGGATGCGTCCTCAGCGAGTGCGGTGATGTTGGCCGGCAGAGCAATCGTCCTGTCCGCGATGGTCGGCACGACCGCGGCACGGTAGGGGCCGGCGTGGCGCTGGCGCACGCGGGTAGAGACGAACTCGGGAGGGATCTTCGGCACCCACGGGTACTCCTCCCAGGACAGGCTTGGCCAGTCTGAGGACATGGGGTTATTCTAGTTTCAGAAACTCATTAAGTGATACTAAGCGCCGGTGTCAGTGGGCGATCGGCCCCGGACCCGCACCTTGACGTCGAATACGGTCCGGCGTGGCAGGATTCAGGCGTGGACGTACGCATCGAGCGGGACACGATGGGTGAGGTCCGGGTGCCGGCGGACGCGCTGTGGCGGGCGCAGACGCAGCGGGCGGTGGAGAACTTCCCGGTCTCCGGGCGCGGGCTGGAGCCCGCCCACATCCACGCCCTCGCGCTGATCAAGTCGGCGGCCGCCGCCGTCAACGTGGAGCTGGGCGTGCTCGACGCCGCAATCGGCGAGGCCATCGTCGAGGCAGCCGACGCGGTGGCGCGCGGGGAGCACGACGACCAGTTCCCCGTCGACACGTTCCAGACCGGCTCGGGCACCTCGTCGAACATGAACGCCAACGAGGTGATCGCCACCCTTGCGGAGCGGCTGGCAAATACGAAGATCCATCCCAACGACCACGTCAACGCCTCGCAGTCGTCCAACGACGTGTTCCCCTCCTCGATCCACCTGGCCGCCACGGACGCGGTGGGCAACGACCTCGCCCCGGCGCTCGCGCACCTCGCCGGCGTGCTGTCGATGCGGGCGGAGGAGTGGCGCGAGGTGGTCAAGGCCGGCCGCACGCACCTCATGGACGCCACGCCGGTCACCCTCGGTCAGGAGTTCTCCGGCTACGCCGCGCAGGTCTCCTACGGCGTCGAGCGGCTCTACGGCGTGCTGCCGCGCCTGGGCGAGCTGCCGCTGGGCGGCACGGCCGTCGGCACCGGCATCAACACGCCGCCCGGGTTCGCCGCGAAAGTGATCGACAAGCTGGCCGGCCGCACCGGGCTGCCGCTGTCCGAGGCGCGCAACCACTTCGAGGCGCAGGGCGCCCGCGACTCCCTCGTGGAGTGCAGCGGCCAGCTGCGTACCATCGCGGTGGGCCTTTACAAGATCGCTAATGACATCCGCTGGCTGGGGTCGGGGCCCCGCACCGGCCTGCGCGAGCTGAACCTGCCCGACCTGCAACCCGGGTCCAGCATCATGCCGGGCAAGGTGAACCCGGTGGTGTGCGAGTCGGTGCGGCAGGTGTGCGCGCAGGTCATCGGCAACGACGCGGCCGTCGCCTTCGCCGGCTCGCAGGGCGACTTCGAGCTCAACGTGATGCTTCCGGTGATGGCCCGCAACCTGCTCGAATCGGTGCGCCTGCTGGCGGCGGCCGCGCGCCTGCTCGCCGACCGCTGCGTCGCCGGCCTGCAACCCAACACCGAGATTCTCCGGGAGTACGCCGAGAGTTCGCCGTCGATCGTCACCCCGCTCAACCGGCGCCTCGGCTACGACGAGGCGGTCGCCATCGCCAAGCAGGCGCTCGCGGAGAACAAGACGATCCGCGCCGTCGTCCTGGAGCGCGGCCACGTGGACAGCGGACGGATCACCCTGGCACAGCTCGACGAGGCGCTCGACGTGCTGCGGATGACCCGGCCGTAGGGGACTTTTCGCCGTGCGGCCGCCGCCGGTTCATCGACCGGCCACATGGGACCACCATGGTCACGCCCCGTGACCCGTACTCCGCTCCGCTTCGTCCCGGCTCTCGTGGTCCTCGTCGCGCTCGTGGCCGCGCTGCTCCTCACCGGGACGTCGGGGTGGTCCATCGCGCGGTACGCCGCCGTCTGGGTGGTCGGCATCGCGCTGCCGGGGACGCTGCTCTTCCGGGCCCTGTGCGGCCCCCGGGGCAATCTGCCCGAGGATCTGGGGTACGGCGCGGCGACCGGCCTGCTGCTGCAGCTCGCGGCCTGGCTGGTCGCCGCGGCCACGGGCTGGCGGCCGGTGCTGTGGGTCGTGCCGGCACTGACCGTCGCGGCGTTCGCGGCGGTGCCGTCGCTGCGCCGGCACGTCCGGGTGCGGGGCCTGACGCCCGTGCCGACCGGCCCGGCGTGGGCCCTCGCCGGGGTGATGCTGGTGGCCCTCGGCTGGGCGTACGCCCAGTGGCGCAGCACCCCGCTGCCCGGCGGCCCTGGCCTGTACTACCAGGATCTCCTCTACCACCTGGGTCTCGTCCGGGAGCTGGCCCGCCCGCTGCCCTTCCAGGTGCCGCAGCACGCGGGCGACGCCCTGCACTACCACTACCTGTCCGACGCGCACATGGCCGCGTCCGGGACCGCGGCCGGCGTCCCGGCCGCCGACGTGCTGCTGCGCCTGTGGATCGGGCCGGTCCTGCTGGTGACCGTGCTCCTGTTCGCGGCGCTGGGCCGGCAGCTGACCCGCGGTTCGTGGTGGGCGGGGGCCGCGACCGCCGCCGCCGGCCTGGTCACCGCGGCGTTCGCGATCGGCGGCTCCGGGCTCCTCGCGGTCTCCCCGCTGACGTTCCTGAGCCCGTCGATGACGTACGTGCTGCCGCTGATGGCGGCGCTGGTCTCGCTCGTCGTCGGGCTGCTGCGCGGGGACGCCCGCCCGGCCGGCGCCTGGGTGCTCACGGCGGCGTTCGCGTTCGCGTGCACGGGGTCGAAGGCGTCGGCGCTGCCGACGGTGCTGGTCGGGGCGGTCTTCGGCGCCGTGGCGCTGGGGGTCGTGGGGCGGCGGATCCCGTGGCGGGGCGTGACGCTGGTCGTGCTGCTGGGCGTCGTCGTAGCCGTCGGGGCGTGGATCTTCACGGGCGGCGGGGCCGGCGCGCTGAGCCCCGAGGCGTTCAGCGTGGTGCGCTGGATGTCCGCCTACCGCGACACGGTGGGGCGGGGCGAGAACCGGGTGGTCGGCGGGCTGCTCCCACCGGGCCTGGCGGAGGCCGGCGTGACGGGGTGGCTGTTCGTCCTCGCGCTGTGCGGCTGGTGGCTGCTGGAGCAGGGCCTGCGGTTGTTCGGGGTGGTGTGGCTGCCCTTCGCGCGGAACTCACCCGTGCGGCGCGATCCCGGCGCGTGGGTGCTCTGGGGGGTGGCGCTCAGCGGTGCGGGGGCCGCCTGGATGCTGTGGAACCCGTCCGCGAGCCAGGGGTACTTCTGGATCGGCGCGCTTCCCTTCGGGGCGGCGCTGGGCGTGGCGCTGGTCGCGGATCACGTGGAGCGCGGCGCGGTCCGGGTGCCGGCGCGGTCCACCATCCGATGGATGGGCGCCGCGCTCGCGGTCGGCGGGGCGGTCACCGGGCTCATACGGTGGGGGTTCGACGGGCTGAACGGCGGCGGGGAGCATCCCTACCAGCGGTGGGCGCTGGTGCTCGGCCTGCCGTGGGCGGTGGTCCTGGCGCTGGCCGTGGTCGGGATGATCGTGTGGCGGCTCGGCTTCCGGTGGGCAGGGCGGGGGGCCGCGGTGGCGTTCGCCGTGGCGCTGGGAGCGGGCGTGGCATCGCTCGGGATCACCGTGCAGCCGCAGCTGACGCAGCCCACCCAGGCGAGCGTCATCCGGACGGGGAGGATCCCGGATAACTGGCTGACGGCCGCCGAGGTGCGCGCCGCCGCGTGGCTGGACGCGCACGCCGGCCGCGACGACGTCATCGCCACGAACGTGCACTGCCGACCGGTGCCGACCGTCGAGCACTGCGAGGCGTCGGGCTTCTGGGTGACCGGGCTGGGCGGCCGGCGCGCGGTCGTGGAGAGCTGGGCGTACACGACGCGGGCTGTGGCGGCCCACGGCGTCGACGGGTATCAGTACAGCCGCCAGCCCGCCCCGGACCCGGAACGGTACGCCCTCAACGAGCGGGTCTTCGCCACCGGCACGGCGACGGACGTCGCGGAGCTGCGACAGCGCTACGGCGTGCGGTGGCTGTTCGCCGACACGCGGGCCGCGCCGGTGTCGCCGGCTCTCGCGACGGTCGCGACCGTCCGCTACACCGACGACACCGTCACCATCTACGAACTGCCCTAGCTCTCGGCCGCGACCAGGGGCTTGCGCATGCGCATCAGCCACGTCGTGGTGGGGACGCGGGTGACGTCGTTGACGATCTCGCCCTCGATGTCGCCGAACGACTCCTTGGCCAGCGCGACGAAGCCCTCCGGCTGACGCACGTGCTCGCCCCGGTCGTTGGACGACATCCACTTGGCGATCGGGTTCTGGTTCGGCTCGAACGTCGGGTCGATCGAGCACACCTCGCCGGTCGGGGCGAGCACCCGGGCCGACAGGTCCAGCAGGTGCCGGCACTGGTCGTCGGTGAGGTGGTGCAGCAGGCCCATGAGGATGACCTTGTCGACCGGCGGCAGCTCGGGCAGGTGCTCCTCGGTGAAGATCTCGCACCGGAAGGAGCCGCGGTCGCCGAAGTTCTTCCGGGCGTGCTCGATGTAGCGCTCCGAGGTGTCGAAGCCGTAGTACTTCACGTTGGGCAGCCGGTCGAAGTAGTAGGCCGGGCCGCAGCCGACGTCGAGGATGACGTCGCCGTCCTGGAGGTTCAGCCGCTCAAGGGCGAGGTAGCGGACCCGGTGGGCACCCACGGCCTTCTGCAGGCCGACATACATGGGAACACTGCTGAGCAGGCTCTTCACGTGTGAAAGCACGGGGCACTCTAACACCTCTGAGCGACCGTCGATGTTTCGTCGAGATGCGAAAGGGCGGGCCGTATAACGGCCCGCCCTTTCTGAGGCGTTTTAGTGCGAAGGACCTAGAAGTCCATCTCGCCGCCGCCGGGGGCGGCCGGCGCGGCGGCCTTCTCCGGCTTGTCCGCCACCACGGCCTCCGTGGTGAGGAACAGGGCGGCGATCGACGCGGCGTTCTGCAGCGCCGAGCGGGTCACCTTGGCCGGGTCGATGATGCCGGCCTTGAGCAGGTCGACGTACTCACCCGAGGCGGCGTCGAGGCCGTGACCGGCCTCCAGGTTGCGCACCTTGTCGACGACGACGCCACCCTCGAGGCCGGCGTTGACGGCGATCTGACGCAGCGGGGCGTCGAGCGCGACCTTGACGATCTGCACACCGGTGGCCTCGTCGCCCACCAGGTCGATCTTGTCGAACGCGGTCTTGCCGGCCTGCACGAGCGCCACGCCACCGCCGGGGACGATGCCCTCCTCGACGGCCGCCTTCGCGTTGCGAACGGCGTCCTCGATGCGGTGCTTGCGCTCCTTGAGCTCGACCTCGGTGGCCGCGCCGACCTTGATGACCGCGACACCGCCGGCGAGCTTCGCCAGGCGCTCCTGCAGCTTCTCGCGGTCGTAGTCCGAGTCCGACTTCTCGATCTCGGCACGGATCTGGTTGACGCGACCCTGGATCTGGTCGGCGTCGCCGGCACCGTCGACGATCGTCGTCTCGTCCTTGGTGATGACCACCTTGCGGGCGCGGCCCAGCAGGTCGAGCCCGACGCCGTCGAGCTTGAGGCCGACCTCCTCGGACACGACCTGGCCACCGGTCAGGATCGCGATGTCCTGCAGCATGGCCTTGCGGCGGTCGCCGAAGCCGGGCGCCTTGACGGCGACCGACTTGAAGGTGCCGCGGATCTTGTTGACGACGAGGGTCGACAGGGCCTCGCCCTCGACGTCCTCGGCGATGATCAGCAGCGGCTTGCCCGACTGCATGACCTTCTCCAGGATCGGCAGCAGGTCCTTCACGGAGCCGACCTTGCTGTTGACGATGAGGATGTAGGGGTCCTCCAGGACCGCCTCCATGCGCTCGGCGTCGGTGACGAAGTAGGCCGAGATGTAGCCCTTGTCGAAGCGCATGCCCTCGGTGAGCTCGAGCTCGAGGCCGAAGGTGTTGCTCTCCTCGACGGTGATGACGCCTTCCTTGCCGACCTTGTCCATCGCCTCGGCGATGATCTCGCCGACGGTGGTGTCGCCGGCCGAGATGGAAGCCGTGGAGGCGATCTGCTCCTTGGTCTCGACATCCTTGGCGAGCTTGGCGAGCTCCTCCGCCACGGCGGCGACGGCGGCCTCGATGCCCCGCTTGAGGCCCATCGGGTTCGCACCGGCCGCGACGTTGCGCAGGCCCTCACGGACCAGCGCCTGGGCCAGGACGGTCGCCGTCGTCGTGCCGTCGCCGGCCACGTCGTCGGTCTTCTTGGCGACCTCCTTGACCAGCTCAGCGCCGATCTTCTCGTACGGGTCGTCGAGCTCGATCTCCTTGGCGATGCTCACACCATCGTTGGTGATGGTGGGGGCTCCCCACTTCTTCTCGAGCACGACGTTGCGGCCCTTCGGGCCGAGGGTCACCTTGACGGCGTCGGCGAGGATGTTCATGCCCCGCTCAAGACCGCGGCGGGCCTCCTCGTCGAACGCGATAATCTTGGCCATTCGGCGTTGTCCTCCTGGACAGTCTGTCGCGACGGCCGTAGCCGCCTGACCTTTACGCACCTTCGAAAGCGACCGGTTGTGCCGGTCACTTGCGTAGGTCGGGCCGGATAAGCCCGCGACGACCGGCTCCTCGCGCCAGCCCGACCGCCGTCCCCGGCGTCCGGTCTGGCCCTCGGCGCCCCACCGCCCCGACCAGAGACCCCTCGGCACGGGCCGTGGGGTCCTGGCACTCAGCCTAGGCGAGTGCCAATGACTTGTTTAGCACTCTGCCTACCCGAGTGCAAGCGGCCCGCCGGGAGCGTAGCCGTGATCACGGCTGCGCCGCGGCGTACCCATGAAGCGATTTTGGCGGTCATGGACAGGGCCATGACCGCCAAAATCGGATTATTCAATTGTTCTTTACCGGCGCGCGCTCAGGAGTTGAGCTCGTGCCCCAGGCTGGCCGTCGACGTGGGGGCCTGCCTGGCCCGCAGCTGGGCGTATGTCGGCAGGAGCGCGAGCAGCATGCCCGCGTAGCCCACCGCCCCGATCAGGGTGCCGATGCCGTCGATGATGCCCAGGGTGGCGTTGTACCCGAATCCGGGGTCGATCGAGCTGCCCACGGCGCCGGCCGCCGCGACCCCGATGATGCCGAAGATCAACGGAACGACGTACCCGAAGATCACGTACGGCACGAACGCGATCAGGATCTTGCCCAGGTTCGGGCCGAAGTCGGAGTGGGCCAGCTGGAACGACCCGCCGACCGGGTTCTCACCCCGCTGGAACACCCCGACGAAGCCGTACATGCTGAACGCGAACGCGGCGTACACGCCGGGCAGGACGCAGCAGGCCGTGCCGACGCCGACCGCGAGGCCGAACAGGATCGTCCAGGGGAACAGCCGCATGGCGCGCGACATGCCGTAGCGGAACGCGTCGCCGACGTTCGCGCTCTGCCCGGTGCCGGCCTCCTGGACGATGGCCCACGTGCCGGCCGCCCAGGCCGCCGACGCGATGAACGCCACGCCGACGTACAGCAGCAGCAGCACGAGGAAGCCGCCCAGCAGGCTGCCGACGGCGGTGGCCGTCGAGTCGAAGTCCAGCACCGAGAAGGTCCACGCGCCGATCGCGAACTGCTGGATGACGGCGACAACCGCCATCGGCACCGAGATGCCCAGCCCGGTGATGATGAGGGCGGACTTCCAGCTGCGCTTGGCGACCTCCTGCACCTTGGCGAACCAGGAGCTGAAGTCCGGGCCGCCGGGCACGAGCGGGTCGCCCGCGTTCTGGTATCCCGCCGGGACCGCGTACGACCCCGCGGGCGGGGTGGTGTAGCCGGACGGCGGGGCCGTGTAGCCGGGCGGAGGCGGCGGCGCCGCGTAGCCGGGCTGGGGTGGCGGCGGGGCCGCGTAGCCGGGGGGCTGCGGCGCGTACCCCGGGGGCGGCGCCGGATACCCGGGTTGGGGTGGCGGCGGGTACGAGCCCGGATCCGGGGCGGCCGGCGTGATGTTGGTAGGCGGCTCGTACGGGTCGTCGGCCTGCCCGGGGGGTGGGTACGTCATGGGGGTGTGTGCCTCCGTCGGGGTCGCCGGCGTCCCACGCCGCCGACAAGATTGTCAACGCCCGTGAGTGTGGCGGCCCATGGCAACACCGTGCAATGCCCGGCCCGAAAAGCGCACCGCGTCCCGGGCACCGCGACGGCCAGCGTCACGTGCGCGATGAACAGGACCGTCTGTCCGAATGGGACGCCCGGCAAAGACGAGGGGCACCGACGCTTGGGGTGAGCGCGGTGCCCCGATCGAGCATCACCGTTCGACGTCAGATGAGGCGAACCTTCTCTGCCTGCGGGCCCTTCTGCCCCTGGGCGATCTCGAACTCGACGCGCGCGCCGTCGTCCAGCGTCTTGTAGCCGTCCATCTCGATAGCGGTGAAGTGGACGAAAACGTCCTGCCCACCGTCAACCGCGATGAAGCCGTAGCCCTTCTCGCTGTTGAACCACTTGACGGTGCCCTGTGCCACGGTGCACTTCCTCACTTCAACGTACCCCGGCGAAGCGGTCGAATCGCCGGCGGTCGAAACCTCAGCGGGCCCTGAGGGGAACGCAAGGTGTCAACCGAACTCGCACGCTACACGAGCAGCGCGCGACGCGCAGCGCCGCAAACCGGACAGTACGCGTTGCCCGGTCTCAGTTTTATGACAGACCTAAGGCGTTGTGCTGTGGCTTCGTGATTGCACAATGCGGAAGCGGTTGGTAACAAAGGCTCCGTCGGTCAGGCTGGCATTGGCCGCGGGGTTGGCGCCCGTTGCGTGGAAGTCCGAGAATGCGGCCGACTGGTTGACGAAGACGCCGCCCGTGAGGTTGATGGACAGGTGCACTCCGACATCCAGCGCGGCACGCGTGACCTCGTCGATCACCTTGTTATCTGTGCTGTACACCAATGATGTCAACGCGCCCTTGGCACTAGTGATGTCGCGCAGAATGGCGATGCTCCGCGCGGTGTCGACCGTCGGCACAATGAACGCGATCGGTCCGAACCATTCCGCGCCATAGGCGGCTTCCGCGTCCGCGTCGAGCAATACCACCAATGGCGTACGCGCGACGGCGTCCGCGAAGTTCGGATGATGTAGTACGCGCGAGTCGAGCAGCACCGTGCCCAGTGACCGGGCACTGTTCACCCGTTCGAGGACGGCGTCGTTGACGATGGCGCCCGTCAACTCCACCGCCCGCGCGTCGTCGGCGGTCAATGCCGCCACTGCGTCGGCCACACCCCGGGACACCTCTTCGAACGTCTTGTGGCCCGCGTCCGTGGCAATGCCCCCGGCCGGGACGAGGATCGTCTGCGGCGTGGTGCACATCTGTCCGCTGTAGAGGGTCAGCGAGAACGCCAGGTTGCGGCACATCCCCGCGAAGTCGTCGGTCGAGTCGACCAGCACCGTGTTGACGCCGGCCTTCTCGGTGAACACGGTCGCCTGCCGGGCGTGGGCCTCCAGCCAGTCGCCGTACTCCGTCGAACCGGTGTAGTCGACGAGGCGTACCCGGGGGTCTGTGGCCAGGACCGACGCGAGGCCCTCGCCCCGGTCCTCGGCCGTCAGCGCGACCAGGTCGGGGCTGTGACCCGCCTCGGCGAGCACCTCCCGGGCCACGGCGACGGTGATCGCCAGCGGCAGCACGGCGCCCGGGTGCGGCTTGACGATCACCGGGTTGCCGGTGGCCAGCGACGCGAACAGACCGGGCCACGAGTTCCACGTCGGGAACGTGTTGCAGCCGACGACCAGCGCCACCCCGCGCGGCACCACCTGGAACGTCTTGGTCATCCGCAGCGGGTCGCCCTTGCCGGCGGGCTTTGTCCAGTGCGCGTTCCGCGGCACGTCGGTCATCGCTCTGTAGGCGGCCGCGATCGCCTCCAGCGCCCGGTCCAGGGCGTGCGCGCCGCCCGCCTGGAACGCCATGACGAAGGCCTGGCCGGTGGTGAACTGCACCGCGTACGCCAGCTCGAAGACCCGCTGGTGCAGCCGGTCGAGGATCTCCAGGCAGACGCCGACGCGCTCGTCGGGGCCCGCGTCCCGCCAGGCCGGCAGTGCGTCCAGGGCCGCCCGCAACAGGGCCTGCGGGTCGGCGTGCGGGTAGCGGATGTTCAGCTCGACGCCGTAGGGGCTGCGTTCGGGGGCGACCCGACCGTTCGTGCCCGGCTGGTCGAGCGGGAAGTCCGCGTCCAGGTGGGCCCGGAAGGCTTTGTCGCCGTCGGCGGCGGCCGTCTCGCCGTACACGCGGGGGCTGGGCGACTCGGGGAACGCCGACCAGTAGTCGCGGGTCGCGAGGGCGGTCAGGGCCCCGTCGAGCCGTTCGCGGTGGCGGGCGGTCAGGTCGTTGATGGCGGGCGCCGTTGCCTGCGTCATCCCCACATCATGCACCTCCGCGCGACTCGTGGCGTGCCGGCCACCGTGGCACCCTTGGCGCATGGCTCCCCGCCACGCGGCGCGCGCCGCCCTCACGTGGGTCAACGGGACGAGCCTGGTCGCGCTCGGCATCTGCCTCGTGGCGCGTGTCCGGCCGCGTCGGGGTCCGGACGGCGTGCTGATCGCCAGCGGGTACCGGCTGCCCGTCCCGGCGCAGTCGTGCTTCACGGTCGGTTCGGTCATCTTCACGCGGCGGCCGGAGGGATTTCTCGTCGACCCCGAACGACGGGACCTGCTGGCCCACGAGACGCGCCACGTCACGCAGTACGCGGTGCTCGGCCCGCTGTTCTTCCCCGCGTACTGGCTGTCGTGCGGCTGGTCCTGGTGGCGCACCGGCGAGTACGGCGCCCGCAACCCCTTCGAACGCCACGCCGGCCTGGCCTCGGGCGGCTACCGCGACCTCCCCACCCTCGGCCGCATCCACACCCTGACCACCCGCCTCCGCCGCCAGCCGCCGGCCCGCGCTCCATAGTGCGGAAGTCGACTGTTGCCCCCGGCATGGGGCGGGTGGGGGAGAACGGTGAAGGCCCCGATCAGGGATCGGGGCCTTCACCGGAAGTTGGTCGGGAGGATCGCACGCGCCGAGGCCTACGCACCGGAACTACACGCCGCCGGTCAGCTCCAAACCGGAGTGTCGGTTGCGCGGCGGTGAACCTCCCGCGGAAAGCATCCTGCGCTCATCCACCAGTACCGTCAAGGGTTTCCAGCGTGTTGCTTAACCGCTGCATTCCGATTTAGTTACCGAGAGTTACGGTCTGGCGGTTGTGTTTTGCATTTTGCAAGCACCCCGCGTGGACGTGAACACTACTCATCGTGTGCGGCGGCTAAAAAATCACCCGATCAGTTGAGCCTCGCGAGCCGCTTTGAGGGATGGCCGGATCTGGTACGTCGGCCCTACGCGTCCCTCGATCGCGTCCAGCGTCTTGAGACCCTCGCCCGTGTTGAAGACGACCGTCTCGAGAGTCGGGTCGAGCTTGCCGCTCTTGACCAGCTTGCCGAGCACCGCCGTGGTCACGCCGCCGGCCGTCTCGGCGAAGATGCCGGTCGTGCGGGCGAGCTGGCGGATGCCCTCCCGGATCTCGTCGTCGTCGACGTACTCCATCCAGCCGTTCGTGCGGCGGACCGACTCCAGTGCGTACAGGCCGGCGGCGGGGTCGCCGATGTTGAGCGACTTGGCGATGCCGGTCGGCTTCACCGGGATGATGTCCGTGGCGCCGTTGTGCAGGGCGACCGCGATCGGGTTGCAGCCGGAGGACTGGGCGCCGAACACGCGCCAGCCGCCCTCGGGCGCCGTGGCCAGGCCGATCTCGACCAGCTCGGCGAACGCCTTGTCGACCTTGGTCAGCAGCTCGCCCGACGCCATCGGGATCACGACCTGCGCCGGGATGCGCCAGCCGAGCTGCTCGGCCACCTCGTAACCGAGCGTCTTGGAGCCCTCCGCGTAGAACGGGCGGAGGTTCACGTTGACGAACGCGGTCTTCTCGAACTCGTCGGTCTCGGTGAGCTCGGAGCACAGCCGGTTCACGTCGTCGTACGAGCCCTCGATGGCGACCACGTCGCCGCCGTAGACAGCGGTGGTGAGCACCTTGCCCGACTCAAGGTCGGACGGGATGAAGACCATCGACGGGACGCCCGCGCGGGCCGCGTGCGCCGCCACGGAGTTGGCCAGGTTGCCGGTCGAGGCGCAGGCGAAGCGGGTGAAGCCGAAACCCTTGGCGGCTGTGAGGGCCACCGACACCACGCGGTCCTTGAAGGAGTGGCTCGGGTTGGCCGAGTCGTCCTTGACCCACACCGTGCCGGTCATGCCGAGCTCGTCGGCGAGCGCGTCCGCACGTACCAACGGGGTCAGACCCGGGTCGAGGGTGACGCGCGCCGCGGCCTCCTGGCCGACGGGCAGCAGCGGCGCGTAGCGCCACATGTTGTTCGGGCCGGCCTCGATGTCCGTGCGGGTGACCCTGCCCAGCGCGTCGTTGTCGTAGGCGACCTCGAGCGGGCCGAAGCACTCGTAGCAGGCGTGCTGGGGACGCAGCGGCGTCTCGGTGCCGCAGTTGCGACAGACCAGACAGCGGGCGGCTGAGGATGTGGTCACGATGAAGGTCTCCTTCTCATCTTTCCCACGCCTTGCGTCATCGTGGGCCGGATTTGGCACCTGCCCGGGCACGCTTCGTCGCGCGCTTCGCGGGTGGTTGCCGGGGCTTCATCGGGCCGTTCCCTCTGCCCCTCTGGATGAGTTATTCAGTTGTCCGCGCCTCGATGGACGCGCGTCACGCCGATTCTACGGGGTGCTGCCCGTATTTACGACGTGCCTTCCGTCGCCTTCGGCAGCGGCTTGAGCGGCCCGCCCGGGTCCCCGGTGGGGACGGGGTCGAGGCAGGAGCGCTGGGCGGTCGCGGTCAACCAGGGCATATCGCCCACGACGGGGACGTCCAGCTCCTCCTCGCGCGACTCGCCGTCCACCTGCACGGTCGCGAAGATCTGCTCGTCGGTGGGCTCCGCCGAGGCGATGACTGTGCCGCACGTCACCGTGAACCGGCCGACGATGATCGCGGCCTGCCCGGGCGTGAGCGTCAGCTCGCCACCCTTCGGGACGTCCCCGTTCAGCTCGAAGCCGGCGTTCCCGTCGCCGGCCGCGACGAGGCCCACCGAGAGGGACTTCACGCCGGGCGGGGCGACGATGCGGGCCCTGCCCACCGTGACGGGCTTGGTGGCCGTGTTCGTGATGGTGACGCCCACGGTGACCGTGTTGTCCTCGCCGATGTCCGACCGGAAGCCGCCGGGCGTGTCCAGCGCCTGGGGCGGCAGCGTGGCCAGGCCGCTCGGCCGGGTGAACCACCACACCGCGCCGCCGGCCAGCGCCAGCACGACGAGCACCACGAGGATCCGCAGCGTCCACGCCACGGGTCGCTTCTCCTCCATGCGTCGCTTCATGCGCTGCGCACGGCGCTTGCCGATGTTGAGGTTCTCTTCCGGTGCCCAGGCGTCCACGAGTTGGCACGCTAGACCCCGCGCCCTCCGTTGGCCAGTCCGCCCCACCGGATAGCGTGGGTGTGTGCACGAGGCCGCGGCGCTCTGGTTCCGTGCCAGGACGTCGTCGGCGGCGGACTGGCCGGTCGACCGGCTCGTCGCGGCGAAGGGCGACACCACCGTGAGCGTGGTCCTGCCGGCGCTGGACGAGGAGCCCACCGTGGGCGTGATCGTCGCCGGCGTCCGCGAGCTGGCCGAGGCCACCGGCCTCGTCGATGAGATCATCGTGATCGATTCCGGCTCCGCCGACCGTACCGCCGAGGTGGCCGCCGCGGCGGGCGCCACCGTCCACCACCGCGACGACGTCCTGCCCGAGTGCGGCTCGTTCGCGGGCAAGGGCGAGGTGCTGTGGAAGGCGCTCGCCGTCACGACCGGCGACATCCTCGTCTACGTCGACGCCGATCTCACCGACTTCGGGGCGCACTACGTCACAGGGCTGCTCGGGCCGCTGCTCACGGACCACACGGTGGGCATGGTGAAGGCGTTCTACGACCGGCCGCTGCTCGACGTGTCGGCCGCCGGGGGCGGCCGGGTCACCGAGCTGCTGGCGCGGCCGTTGCTCAACGCGTTCCTGCCGTCGCTGGCCGGCGTCGTCCAACCCCTTGCCGGGGAGTACGCGGCGCGGCGCACCCTGCTGGAACGACTCCCCTTCGCGGCCGGGTACGGCGTGGAGACGGGCCTGCTCATCGACGCGGTGGAGCGCTTCGGCCTGGACACGGTCGCCCAGGTCGACCTGGGTCAGCGCACCCACGGCCACCAGGACACGGCCGCCCTGGGCCGGATGGCGGCCACGATCCTCCACACGGTCGCCCGCCGCGTCGCCCCCGACCGGCGCCCATGGTCGACTCTGACGCAGTTCACCCGCGTGGCCGGCGAGGTCGTCCCAGTCTCGACCGACGTAGACCTTCCCGACCGCCCGCCGATGCTGACGATCCCCGCCTACGCCGCCACCCGCCCCACCCACGCCTGACCGACCCGATCTTGGGACGAAATGGCTGCCCTGGCGGCCGTTTCGTCCCAAGATCTACGCGCACGGCATGCGGGCGATCCGCATCAGGCCCGCTGGCGCCGGCACGCCGACGCCGGGGGCATCCGCGCAAGCCGCGCCCACGACTCGCCGCATGCGGCCGCCAGATGTGGATATGTGCGGTCGTGTGTATCCGCGATCCACCACATGTGCGCAGTTGGCGAGCGCGGCGTACACGCCGGGCAGGACGCAGCAGGCCGTGCCGACCCCGAGGTATGGACAGTTACGGGCGGCATCGGGGGTGGGAGTTATGCGCGTAAGTGGCCAAACGTTGGTCCGGGTCAGCTGGTGACGTCCTTGCGGGTGAAGCGGAAGAAGGCAACGGCGAACAGGGTCGTGGCCATCAGGAGGGACGTGATCGTGCCGCGGACCAGTTCGTCCGTCTGGACGGGGGTGCCCAGGAAGCCGAGCCAGGCGTTCGCGTAGTGGGTCGGGAGGAGGTTGCGCAGCGCGCCGAGGGCGGTGATCTGGTCGAGGATGCTGGAGAGGATCTGCAGGAGGACCGCACCGCCGACGGCGCCGAGCGGCGCGTCCGTCAACACGGACAGCAGGAACGCCAGGGACGCGACGATCAGCAGCATGATCGAGATGTAGCCGACGGCGCCGATCAGGCGCAGCAGGCCCGCGCCCGGGGACAGTTCGTCGGCGATCGTGGAGCGCAGCGGGTGCCAGCCGTAGCGCAACGTGCCGGCCGCCAGTGCCGTGCCGACGAGCAGCAGGATCGCGAGGCCCGAGTAGAGCAGCGCGACGATCAGCTTCACGCCGAGCAGGCGGCCGCGCGGCACCGGGATCGCCAGCAGGTAGCGCAGGCTGCCCCAGCTCGCCTCCGACGCCACCGTGTCGCCGTGGAACAGCGCCACGACCACCACCAGCAGGAACGACATCGAGACCAGCAGGACGAACAGGGAGAAGTTCAGCCCGCCGGACGTGGCGAGGCCGACCAGGCTGCCGAACGCGCCCGGCCCGTTGTCGTCGTCGCCGTCCCCGCCCAGTTCGAACGCGCCCAGGATGATCAGTGGCAGCGCGACCATGAAGCCGAGCGCGAACCTGGTCCGCGGCCGGCTCGCCTGGCGCCGCAGCTCGGTGCCGACGCTGAAGGTGTTCATCGCTCCCCACTCGCTCGGGTGTTGCCGCCAACCAGGCTCAGGAACGCGTCCTCCAGCCGCCGGCGCGGGACCACGCGGTCCACGCCGACGCCCGCGTCGACGAGCGCGCTCACCACGTCGGCGCGCGGCGTCCCGTCGAGGTCCACGACGAGGCCGGAGCGCCCGTCGCGGGTGACCGACCGGACCGCCTCGATGTCTGCCAGCACCCGCTCGGCCGTAGGCACGTCGGAGACGTCGAACTGGGCCACGGGGGAGTCGCCGACGATGTCGGCCACCTCGCCGCTCGCCACGATCTCGCCCTTGTGCATGACCACGACGTGGGTGCAGGTCTGCTCCACCTCGGCGAGCAGGTGCGACGAGACGAGCACGGCCCGGCCGTCGCGCGCGTAGTCGCGCAGCACCTTGCGCATCTCCGCGATCTGGGGCGGATCCAGCCCGTCCGTCGGCTCGTCGAGGACCAGCAGTTCGGGCAGACCCAGCATGGCCTGCGCGATGGCCAGCCGCTGCTTCATGCCATGGGAGTACGTCCGGACCTTGCGTTGGACGGCGTCGCCGAGGCCGGCGATCTCCAACGCCTCGTCGAGGTGCGCGTCGGCGTCGGGGCGGCCGGTGGAGCGCCAGTACAGGCGGAGGTTCTCGATGCCGGACAGGTGCGGCAGGAAGCCGGGGCCCTCGACGAGCGCGCCCAGGCGGCTCAGGACGGGGGCGCCCGGGGTGAGCTTGTGACCGAAGATCAGCACCTCGCCCTTCGTCGGGCGGGTCAGCCCCATGAGGACGCGCAGCGACGTGGTCTTGCCGGCGCCGTTCGGGCCGAGCAGGCCGACGACCTGGCTGCGTTCGACCGTGAAGTCCACCTGGGCGACGGCCACGAAGCCGTCGGCGTACTCCTTGCGCAGGCCGCGCACGACGAGCGGCGTCTGCTCGTACTCGGGGATGACTTTGATCTCGGCGGTGTGGCGCCGGCGGCGCGCGACGTAGAGCACCACCGCGAGCCCGACCGCGAGCGTCGCGACCAGGGCGACCAGGACCCAGCGCCACAGCGTCTCGGCGGTCGCGATGGGGGTGCCCGCGGCCAGCGGCAACGAGATCGTGGCGCGGTCGTCGGCGCCGACGCCGACGGTGTAGACGGTCGGGTCGTTGGGGGTGGCGAAGCCCTGGTCGGTCGTCGCGATCGTGATCATGAGGCGGTGGCCGGCCTCGAACCGGGCCGCGATCGCCGGCAGGGTCACGGTGACCGGCGTGGCCCTGGCGATGTCGGTCGGCAGGCCGGTGAGCCGGACGGGCGCGACGAGGCCGAACGGCAGGCTGGCGCCCGACGACGGGTCGACGTCGTACAGCTTGACGAACAGCACCGCCGTGCCCGTCGGGGAGGCCGCGCGGACCGTGACCGTGGGCGTGCCGAGCACGTCGAGCGTGCTGGTCAGCGGGGGCGAGAGGAAGTCGGCGTGCTGGCCGGGGACCTCCAGGGAGACGCCGCTGATCAGGCTGGACAGGCTGCTCGCGCCGGGGATCGTGGACATCGCCGCGGGCGTGCCGCCGGGCGGGTTGAAGATCTGCCGCGGGAGGCCCGCCACGTCGACGGTCGTGCTGCCGGTGCCGGCCAGGCCCGGGTACTGCTCCAGGGAGAACGCCGACGTCGTGGGCCGGCGGTTGGAACTGCTGGTGTTGAAGCCCGTGATGCGGGAGTAGGTGAACTGCGAGGCCGGCACGTCGCCCTTGCCGCGCAGGTGGTGGTCGAGCCACGTGACGGTCAGGTAGCGGCCCCGGTCGGAGTCGGCCTGCGGGCCGGCGCCGCCGTCGTGGCCGCCGGTGAACCAGTCGACGTGCACGGGCGTGCCGTTCGCGGCGATCCCGCGCGCGTTGGCGTCCGCCTCGGTCAGCGGGAACAGCGAGTCCGCCTGGCCCTGGATGAGCATCGTCGGTGCCTTGATCTTGTCGAGGATCGAGGCGGGGCTCGACCGGCGCAGCAGCGCCAGGTCGGCGTCGGTGGCCGTGCCGGTGGCGGCGATGCGCAGGTACGTGTCGCAGACGTCGCGGGCGAAGTTGCCGCAGTCGGGGCTGGCGCCGAGGCTGCCCTCGCGCGGCGGGTCCTCGTCGTCGCCGCTGATGCCCGCCAGGGCGCCGGCCAGGCCGCCTCCGCCGGAACCACGTCCCGAGCTGTTGCCGCTGGAGAAGAAGACGCCCGCCCACTGCTTCTTGAACACGCCGGCGCTCTGCGGCTTGCCGGTGGCCTCCGGGAGGAACGCCTTCGACAGGTCGTTCCAGGTGATCATCGGGACGATCGCGTCGACGCGCGGGTCGTGGCCGGCGAGCAGCAGGGCGAGCGCCCCGCCGTACGACCCGCCGACGACGCCGACCCTGGGGTCGCCGCCGGGGTCCTTGGCGACCTCGGGCCGGGCGGCCAGCCAGTCGATCAGCGACCTCGCGTCGCGGACCTCGTAGTCCGGGCTGTTCAGGTGGATCTGGCCGGTGCTGCCCGGGAAGCCCTCGGCCGTCCAGGTCAGCACGGCGTACCCGGCGTTCGCCAGGTCCTCGGCCTCCGTGGCGACGCTGCGCTTCGTGCCGCCGAACCCGTGCGCGAGCAGCACCGCCGGCACCGGGTGCGCGGCGTCGGCGTCGTCGGGCACGTAGAACGTGGTGTCCAGGGTGACCTTCTCGGCCCCGGCGGGCCCGGTCATCACGTCGAGCCGCGCGGCGTGCGCCGTGTAGTTCTTCGGCGCCGGCCAGGCCGCCCAGGTGATCAACCCGCCGAGGCCCGCGAGCAGCGCTAGGCCGGCGATGACCCGCCGGCGGGTGAATTTGACCGAGGGCAGCCCGACACGCATGGGCACCACGCTACGACGTCGTCGGTCAGGGTCGCCTCGGTGGTTTCCCCCGATCAGGATTTTGTGACCTTCAGCGGGTGTTGCGGGACCGCTGTCGGGTGGCGCGGAGCCGGCGCAGGCGTTTGACCAGGGTCGGGTCGTGGCTGAGGGCGGCCGGGTTGTCGAGCAGCGCGTTGAGCGACTGGTAGTAGCGCGTCGGCGAGATGCCGAACAGATCCCGGATGGCCTGCTCCTTGGCGCCCGCGTGGCGCCACCACTGTCGCTCGAAGGTGAGGATCTCGCGTTGCTGATCGGTCAGGGCCGGCGGCGCGGCGGGGTCGGCCTCAGCGGGGGCGGACTCCATATCGGTCGGCCAGTCGAGCTCGTCTGCGTCGGTGCGTTGGATTCCGACCCGGGGAAGGTGATCGATGTCCAGACCGGTGTGTGCGTCTGCGGCATCCATAAGGGAAGAGGCTAGTTCACACCCCCGACAGAACGGGAGCCCCTGCGCGAAGTACGCCCGTGACCTGCAGTTCCTCGTCCATCAACACGAGGTCCGCGCGGCGGCCGGGGGCGATGAGGCCGATGTCGTCGGTCAGCCCGAGCACCCCGGCCGGCGTCGTGGCCGCCATGACGGCCGCGTCGACGATCGACACTCCACTGTGCACCGTGTGCCGGAATGCGGCGTCCATGGTCAGGGTGCTGCCGGCGATGGCGTCATTGGTCGCGAGCCGCGCGACGCCGCCCGCCACGCGAACGGAGAGTCCGCCCAGCTCATACGCGCCGTCGGGCATGCCCGCCGCGGCCATCGCGTCCGTGATCAGAGCGACCCGGGCGGCGCCGGCCATCTGGGCCGCGAAGCCCAGCATCCCGTCGTGCAGGTGGATCCCGTCCGGGACCTGCTCGCACACGACCCCGGCGGCGCGCAGCAGCGCCACGATCGGCCCCGGCTCCCGGTGGTGGATCGGGCGCATGCCGTTGCAGACGTGCGTGCCCACGCTGGCGCCCGCGCCGACGGCGGCGAGCGTCTGCTCATAGGTGGCGTCCGTGTGGCCGACGGCGGCGACCACGCCCCGCTCGACCAGCAGCCGGATCGCGTCGAGGGCGCGCGGAAGCTCCGGGGCGATCGTGACCATGCGGACGCCGCCCAGGTCGAGCAGCGCCGACAGCTCGTCCAGGTCGGGATCGCGCAGGTGGGCGGGGTTCTGCGCGCCGCACCGGGCGGCCGACAGGTACGGCCCCTCGTAGTGGATGCCGGCCAGCGCGCCCGACGCGATCAGCGGGGCGAACGCGACCGTCGCGTCGCGCAGCACGTGCGTCGGCGCCGTGACCAGGCTGGCCAGCATGGTCGTCGTGCCGTGCGCCAGGTGGAACGCGATGGCCCGCGCCGCCTCGTCCGGGTCGCCGGTGGTGAAGCTGGCCCCGCCGCCGCCGTGCACGTGGATGTCGACGAACCCGGGCAGCACCCAGGCCGCCGAGATGTCGGCGCCCGGGGCGCCCGGTTCGGGCAGCCGGCCCGACGGATCGTTCTCCACGACCTCCACGATGCGGCCGTCGGCGATCTCGACCGTGCCGTCGCTGACGATGCCGGTCGGGGTCACGACGCTGCCGCGTACCTTCATGGCTGCGCTCCGTCCGTGGTGATCAGATCGAGGGCGAGCAGCGCCGCGCCGAGGCACCCGGCCTCGTCGCCGAGCCCCGCCCGGGTGAGCGTGGGCAGCTCGTGGAAGGTGCGGCGCTCCTGCAGCGCGATGCGCAGCGGGTCGAGCAGGGCGTCGCCGGCCTCGGCCAGCCCGCCACCCAGCACGATCACCTCCGGATCGTAGAGCGCGATGCCGGTGAGCAGGCCGTCGGCGAGCACGTCGACGGCGGTGTGCCACACCTGGCGGGCCAGCGGCTCGCCGGCCGCCACCCGGGCCGCCACGTCGGCGGCGCTGACGTCCGCGTGCCCGTTGGCGCTCACGGCCGCCTCCCGGTAGGCGCGGGCGACGCTGGCCGCCGAGGCGTACGCCTCGACGCAGCCGCGCGCGCCGCAGCCGCAGGGCAGCGCGTCCGGGCCGCTGCGGACCCGGATGTGGCCGATCTCGCCGGCCGCCCCGTGCGCGCCCGGGTCGATGTGCCCGTTGAGGGCGAAGCCGCTGGCGATGCCGGTGCCGATCGCGACGAACAGCATCCGCCGGGTGCCGAGGCCGGCACCGAGGCGCGCCTCGGCCAGCGCCCCGGCCCGCACGTCGTGCCCCAGCGCGGCCGGCAGGCCCAGCCGCCGCGACACGAGATCTCTCAGGGGTACGTTGCGGAAGCCCAGGTTCGCCGACCACCGGGCGATCCCGGCCGCCTCGTCGACGGTGGCCGGCACGACCACGCCGGCCGCGACCGGTCGCCGGCCGTCGGCGTTCGCCGCGTCGGCCAGCTCGGCGGCCGCGTCGAGGATGGTCTCGACCACGGCGTCGGGCCCGCGCTCGCGGCCCGTCGCGAAGCGGCGGGTCAGCACCACCCGGCCGGCCATGTCCACGAGCGCGCACTTGATCCCGGTGCCGCCGACGTCCACGGCGACGGCCACATCTTTGCTGGTTGTCTGGGTCATCGGGGGCACCTGATCCGGCTGTCAAGGGGGGCGGACACGGAGGGTTTTCGCGCAAAAGCTTGATCGAAGCAAGCCCTACCGCGCATTATTGTGCATTCGGCGACGAGGAGGTCAGTGTGGACCGGTACGCGCGGTGGAACGCGCTGCTCGAACTGCTCACCGAGACCGGAAGAATCACGGTCGAGGACGCGGCCGAGCGCCTCGACGTCTCCCAAGCGACCATCCGCCGCGACTTCGATCAGCTCGCCCAGCAGCAGATGATCACCCGGACCCGGGGCGGCGCCGTCGTGAACGGGGTCTCCTACGACCTGCCGCTGCGCTACAAGTCCGCCAAGCACGTGCCCGAGAAGCAGCGCATCGGCGCGGCCGCCGCGGCGCTCGTGCAGCCGGCGCAGGTCGTCGGCCTCACCGGCGGCACCACGACCACCGAGGTGGCCCGGGCGCTGGCCAGCCGGGGCGACCTCGCGACCGCCGGCCCGGACGGCGCCCAGCTCACCGTCGTGACGAACGCGCTCAACATCGCCAACGAGCTGCTCGTCCGGTCCCGCATGAAGATCGTCGTGACGGGCGGGGTGGTCCGCCCCCAGTCGTACGAGCTGGTCGGGCCGCTGGCCACCGGCATCCTGCGCGAGCTGACCCTCGACGTCGCGTTCCTGGGCGTCGACGCGGTCGACCCGGCCCTGGGCGCCGCCTCGCACCACGAGGGCGAGGCCGCCATGAACAGCCTGCTCGCCTCGCGGGCCCGCCGCGTCGTGGTGATCGCCGACGCGTCCAAGCTGGGCCAGCACGCCTTCGCCCGGGTCTGCCCGATCGAGCGGGTGGAGAGCCTGGTCACCGACACGGACGCCACGGACGAGCAGGTGCGCGGGTTCGAGGCGGCGGGCGTCCATGTGATCAGGGTCTGACGTCCGACCCGACAAGCTCAGGTCGCGCCGGCTCGGTCAGCCCCGGCCACGACACCCGCATCAGCACGCGGTCGATCAGCACGCCGAGGAACAGGCCGGCGACCATGTCGGTCAGCCAGTGCCAGCCGAGGTAGGTGGCCGTGAAGCCCACGATGATCGGCGGGGCGATGCGCAGGGCGCGGTGCCAGGCCGGGCGGGCCGCGAACCAGCCGGCCAGGAGCAGGGCGATCACGCCGTACCAGACGATGGTGTTGACCGCGTGCCCCGAGGGGTAGGACAGGCCGAACCCCGGCTGGCTGAACAGCCGCACCTCGACGTCGTCAGGCAGCACCGAGTGCGGCGCGGCCCGGTGGAAGTACTGCTTGAGCGGCATGATCACGAATCCGATGGCGAGGAACGCGGCCACCACGGGCGCGACCGGCCACAGCGTGCGCCGCCGCCGGGCCACGGTCAGCGCGATGATCAGCGTGATCACGGCCAGCGGGCCACCGTTGCCGAGCCGGTTGACCCACTGCAGCACGGTGTCGAACACCGCCGGGCGGTGCGCGTCCGCGAAGTCCCGCACCCAAAGATCAAGATTGAGTACGGCCGGGAGCGCCAGTAGCGCGGTCGTCGCCGCGAAGCCGGCGACCATGAGGACGTCGACCCACCAGCCGGCCGCCCGTCCCCGTGTCGTCACGCCAACACGCTACCCGGCGTCTGGCCACCGGCGCTGTCGTCGCCGCCACTCATCGGCGGCGACGCGTCCGTGAGGATGTTGCCCAGGCCCGCCCGGGTCGTGATCACCAGCAGCCGGTCGCCGGGGTCCAGGCGATGGTGGTCCGGCGGCGTCCAGACCGTCTCCGGCGCCCCGATCGTCGCGCCGCCCGGGGTGAGCGCGAGGACGCGTACCTCCTGGTGTTGTTTGACCTGGCCCACGGCCTGGCCGGCCAGGCGGGCCTGCGCCGCCACGGGCACCTCGGCGACGAGCAGCACCCGCCGCTCCACCGGGATCGTCCCGACCACCTCGCGCTCCAGCAGCGCGGCCGCGAAGGCGGGCGCCGCCACGTAGGAGACGCTGCGGGACACGATGCTGCCGTACGCGTTCTGCACCAGCTCCGCGAAGTCGCCGTCGAACAGGCGCAGGACGGTGCGGATGCCGGGGTTGGCGCGGCGGGCGTGCAGGGCCGCCTCCAGGTTGATGACGTCGTCCGTGGACAGCGCCACGACCGCCCGGGCCGCGCCGAGGTTCGCCTGGCGCAGCGTCGACTCGCGGCTCGCGTCCCCGATGATCAACGGGATGTTCAGTTCCTGGGCGATCGCCACGCCGCGCGCGTCCTCGTGCTTGTCGATCGCGACGACCTGCAGGCCGAGGTCGTGCAGCTGCTGGATGACCCGGGTGCCCACGTTGCCGAGGCCGATCACCACCACGTGGCGGGAGTAGCTCAGCGTGGCCAGCGCGTCCCACGGGGTCGTCACGACCGTCTCCACGACGGCGGCGGTGACGGTCGGGATCAGCGCCACCCCGGCGACCACGACGACGAGCTGGGCGATCTGCAGGTACAGCGGCTGGTTGAAGTCCGGGTCGTTACCGCCGCCCAGCGCCATCAGGATCGTCGTGTCGACGACCCGCCACAGGCTCAGGTCGTCCTTGAGCGCGTGCAGGGCGCTGCCCACGAGCAGCAGCCCCAGCAGGACCAGGGAGAGCCGCCACAGCCGCCGGGCGGCCAGCACCTTGAGCATCGCGACGGCGGACAGCGGGCTGCGCACGATGCGGCCGGCGCGGCGGCGCCACCGGCGCTGCATCATCGGGTCGGCCGCCCCGGCCGGGGTCGCCGCCGTGGCCAGGACGATGTTCGCCTTCGCGTCGTCGTCGGGCAGCAGGACCGGCTCGTCCCCGCCGGTGGTCGCCAGGCCGCAGACGACCTGGCCCGGCTGCACGTCGGATCTGCGGGCCACGAACAGCGTGCGGCCCGGCAGCCGGATGTGGGTGGGCGTGACCTCGCCCAGGGTGGCCGCCACGAACGCGGGCGCCGCGATCGCCGCGTCGGACAGCACCATGCAGTCGCTGAACATGGCCCGTACGCCGCGGCCGAGGTGCATGTTGAACATGCGGATGACGAGGCGGACGCGCGGGTTCAGGTCCTGCGCCAGCAGCGCCGCGTGGATGTTGCCGACGTCGTCCTGATACATGATCGCGAGCGCGTCGGCGGTGGTCACGCCGGCCGCCGTGAGGGTCGCCGCGTCGACGGCGTCCGCCTCGATCACCTCGATGCCCTCGATGGCGGAGATGCGGGGGCCGTGGTTGCGGTGCCGGTCTTTGATGATCGCGGTGACCCGCACGGGATATCTCTTGACCAGCTCGTCGATCAGCCGGTGGGCGAGGGGATCGTCGCCGCAGACGATGACGTGGCGGCTGGTCGCGTCCGCCAGCTGCTCCTCCTCGGCCCGGCGCAGCACCCGCCACTGCTGCGACCAGCTCCGTCCCCGCTTGCGGATGGCACTCAGAAAAGCCGGATCCTCGTCGGGGTCGCGCTGCGGGGGTTCGCCTGCCACGCGGCGATCCTAGTAACTCCGCGCCTCCCCGGGCAGTGCTCCACGTTGGCGGGCGTCCCGCCCTGCGAGGTGTGACGGGATCTTGCTGGGCCGCGGGCCGCGAGATGGCCACGGGCTGCCAGATGTGCACAGGTGGCGGGGGCGGGATGCGGCGGTGTCGCCAGATGTGCACACGTGGCGAGGTGGTTGCGGGGGTGGACCGCCAGATGTGCACAGGTGGCGGGGCGTGGGCCGTTGGAAGCCGCCACATGTGAGCTTCTGGCGACCTGGCCGCATCCCGCCCTCACCAGGTGCTCACTTTTGGTGGGTCGGACGGGTCGTGCTCCCGCCAAGTGCGCACTTTTGGCGGGTCTGGGGCGTCGTGCTCCCGCCAAGAGCGCACTTTTGGCGGGCTCCGCCGCCGTGCGGCTCGCCGGATGGGCACTTGTGGCGCGGGGTGGACCGGTGCCTGTCGGGGCGGAAATGCGTTCGGGCGGCTCCCCGCGAGGGGGAGCCGCCCGAACGGCGGGTTAGCGCGGTGCGTCAGGCGAGGCGGGCGCCGGTCACCGCGTGGAACGCGTGGTGCGAACCGGGACGCGGGCGGACGAACACGGTCTCGCCGATGCGCGGCGGGGTGTAGCGGCCGTCGGTGCGGACCACGAAGGTCTCGTTGCCGCCGTTGATCGCCGCGTGGCCGTGCACGTAAGCGTCGGAGCCCAGCTCCTCGACCAGCTCGACGACGATCGGCATGCCGCCGTCGGTCGGGGCGACCACCTCGGTGTGCTCGGGGCGGAAGCCGACCGTGATGCGGTTGCCGCCACCGTCGGCGCGGGCCCACGCGACCTGCTCACGGGTGAGCGGGAGCAGCAGGCCACCGAGGTCGGCGCCCTGGTCGGTCAGCGGGACGGTGCGGATGTTCATGGCCGGGGAGCCGATGAAGCCGGCGACGAACGCGTTGATCGGGCGCTCGTAGAGCTCGCGGGGGGAGTCGACCTGCTGCAGCTCACCGTCGAGGAGCACCGCCACGCGGTCGCCCATCGTCATGGCCTCGACCTGGTCGTGGGTGACGTAGACGGTGGTGGTGCCGAGGCGCTGCTGGAGGGCGGCGATCTGCGCACGGGTCTGGACGCGGAGCTTGGCGTCGAGGTTCGACAGCGGCTCGTCCATGAGGAAGACCTGGGGCTCACGCACGATGGCGCGGCCCATGGCGACGCGCTGACGCTGACCACCGGAGAGGGCCTTCGGCTTGCGGTCGAGGAGCTTCTCGTCCATGTCGAGCAGGCGGGCGGCCTCGCGGACGCGGCGCTCGATCTCGGCCTTGGGGGTCTTGCGGAGCTTGAGGGCGAACGCCATGTTCTCGCGCACGGTCATGTGCGGGTACAGCGCGTAGTTCTGGAAGACCATCGCGATGTCGCGCGACTTCGGCGGAACGTTGGTGACGTCCGTCTGGTCGATGTAGATCGCGCCCTGGTCGATCTCCTCGAGACCGGCGAGCATGCGCAGGCTCGTGGACTTGCCGCAGCCGGACGGGCCGACCAGGACGAGGAACTCGCCGTCCGCGATCTGCAGATCGAGCTGGTTGACGGCGGGGCGGGTGGTGCCCGGGTAGATCCGGGACGCCTTCGCGTAGGTAACGGAGGCCATGAGGGGATGCTTTCCTTTCACCGGCAGGAACGTGCCGGACGATCCGAGTGAAGGCGCCGTTACGTAACGGCAATTTGCACTGGATGCCACCGTAGACGGCGCCGGCGTTATTGCCAACCCCCGAGCTGGCG
Source organism: Luedemannella flava (assembly GCF_039528515.1). Taxonomy (NCBI): domain Bacteria; kingdom Bacillati; phylum Actinomycetota; class Actinomycetes; order Micromonosporales; family Micromonosporaceae; genus Luedemannella; species Luedemannella flava. The sequence goes on along the minus strand of NZ_BAAALT010000046.1, from coordinate 14,892 downwards.
GCCCCTGTTCCCTGTGTGAGGGACATGACCTCGGCGGCCAGTGATGCCTCGATAGACAATAGTCGATAGAGAGCCGGTGGTCAGGTTCGAACTGACGACCTACCGCTTACAAGGCGGTTGCGCTACCACTGCGCCACACCGGCGGATCCCGTTGAGCGTACGTGAGGCGTGCCCGCCAACGCCAAAGGGCCGGCGGGCGAGTGGGACGGGGCCGATAGGCTCGACCCGACCATGCAGAGGGAGGGGCCGGCCGTGGCCGACGACAAGGACGCTGACCTGCGCGTACCGGCGGATGTGCCGGGTGCGCTGATGCTGGGGGCGGCAGTGGCCATCATCACACGCCCCCTGTTCTGGATCATGAGTCAGGGAACCCTGGGCTCGATCCTCGGCGGCTTCGACGTCCTGCTCGTCCGCTCGGGGGTGTCGGTCGCGACGCTCGTGGTCATCGAGGGCGGCCTGCTGATCGCGAGCGTGATCACCGCGTTCCTGGCCGCGTTCGCCATCCGGACCGGCGACCCGCGCACCGTGCGCGTCGTCGGGCGCCTCGGCCTGCTCTACCTGGCCGGGACGGCCCTGTACATCGTCTCCGTGCTGGTGTGGGAGGTCCTGTTCATCATCGACAGCGGCCTGTCGGCCGGCCCGCTGCTCTTCCTGATCCTTCCGCTCGGCATCAGCGCGTGGCTGGTGGTGCTGGCGCTGCGGGTGATCCGCTCCTGCCGGGCGACGCTGACTCCCCCCGACCCCGACGGAGCCGATGCGTGACCTCCCCTCAGGAGCCGACGAACCCCACAGGCCCCACCCAGCCCGGCGACCCGGTCGGCGTCACCGACGACTCGCCCTGGCAGGCGGCCCCCGCCGACCCGTGGGCGCACGAGGCGCCCATCGAGCCGTGGGCCGGGCCGGGCCTCGCCCCGACCACGGGCGGGATCGACACCGTCGACGAAGCGCACCCCGCCGTGGCCTCCGCGCCCCTGCCCGGCCAGCGGCCCAACCGCCGACGCCTGCTCGTCATCGGCGCCGCCGCGGTGGCGCTCGTCCTGGTCGCCGCGGCCGCGACGGCGGTCGTGTGGTGGCGCTCCCGCGACGGCGCCGTGACCTTCCACCAGCTCAGCAACCCCAAATCCGTGGGTACGGACGAGGAGAACCCGTCGTTCTACTACGCCCGCACGGCCGTCACCGACAAGCGCGGCTACCTCGCCTGGATCAGCGGCGACAACGTCAGGATCCTCGGCGCCGAGCTGGCCACCGAGGCGCCTGTCAAGCCGGTCACGGTCGGCCCCGGCGACGAGATCAGGTCGCTCGTGCCGGTCGACGACGCGCTGGTGCTCGTGCTCAGCACCTACAGCCCGTCGTCGCGCGCCATCTACGTGATCGACGCCGCCACGCTGAAGACCCGCTGGCACCGCACGCTGGGCGCCGACGAGTGGGTCGAGACCTTCCCGTCGTACGTACTCCTGATTGATCCTGACGCGGACCGCGTGCGCAAGGTCGACGTCAAGGGCGACGGCTCCGCCGACGGGTGGAACCAGCAGTTCGCGGGCGCGTCGTTCCGGGTGGCGTACCCGACCGGGGACCTGTCCGCGCCGGCGTGGGTCAACGGGTGGCCGCTGGCCGCGACCGCCGACCGGTCGCTGCTGATCAGCAAGGACAGCGTCGTCGACGTGTACGACCCGGCCACCGGCGAGAAGAGGAACAGCATCAACGGCGTCCCGTCGTCGAGCAACTCGGCGCTGGTAGTCGACAACGTCTACTACGCGGTCCGCAGCGACCTGGACGGGTATCAGGTCCAGGCGTTCGACCTCACCGGCAAGAAGCAGCCGACGACCATCTACACCGCCGAGCCGAAGGTGTACCTCAACGATCTGTACGCGTGCGGTGGCGGCGTCTGCGTCACGCAGACCACGCTCGGCGGCACCGGTACGAAGGTCATCGCGCTGCCCACCGGGGACGGCACCAAGCCCCGGTGGACGCTGGACGTCTCCGATGTGGACGGCATCACGCCCATCGGCGAGGACACGATGATCGTCGACACCACCAAGGCGCACACGTGGATCGTCGGCAAGGACGGCACCGTCCGGTACGACCGCGAGGCCCGGCTCGGCACCCGGGTGACCGGCGGCAGCGTGCTGCTGTGGAGTGGGCTGGGCACGAGCGCGGAGAGCGTGGGCCTGGAGGGCTACACGGTCGCCGACGCGAGCGCCCAGCCGCTGGGCACGGCCGACGACATCCTGGCCGCCAGGTGCACCTGGAGCACCACGGTCCTGCTCTGCCCGGCCGGCGGCAACCTCGCCTGGTGGACCTTCGCCGACTAGGTCCTGCCCGCGGCAACCCGGGGTTGTCAGCCCTTGCGGCGGCGGGTGACCTCGGCGAGCGTGACAGCGGCCGCCACGCTCGCGTTGAGCGACTCCACGTCCGACGCCATGGGGATGGACACCGTCAGGTCGCACGTCTCGCCGACGAGGCGGGACAGGCCGCGGCCCTCGGAGCCGACCACGACGACGAGCGGTCCGACGGCCGCCTCCAGGTCGTAGAGCGACATCTCGCCGTCCGCGTCCAGGCCGACGACCGTGAAGCCCTCGTTCTGGCAGGCCTTGAGCGCCCGCGTCAGGTTCACCACCTGACTGACCGGGATCCGGGCGGCCGCGCCGGCCGAGGTGCGCCACGCGCTCGCCGTGATGCTGGCGGCGCGGCGCTCCGGCAGGAACACCCCGTGCGCGCCGAACGCCGCCGCCGAGCGGAGCACGGCGCCGAGGTTGCGCGGGTCGGTGACGCCGTCGAGCGCGACGAGCAGCGGGGCGGTGCTCTCCAGGGCGGCGCTGATCAGGTCCTCGAACGGCTCGTACGCGAACGGCGGCACCTGCAGGCCGAGGCCCTGGTGCAGCACGCCGCCGGTCATCCGGTCGAGCTCGGCGCGGCTGATCTCGAGGATCGGCATGCCCCGGTCGCCCGCGGTGCGGACGGCCTCGGCGACGCGCTCGTCGACGTCGATGCCCTGCGCGCAGTAGAGAGCGGTGCCGGGGACGTGGGCGCGCAGCGCCTCGACCACCGGGTTGCGGCCGACGAGCAGCTCGGGGGCGTCCTTCGGCGGGGTGGACCGGCGGCCGGGGGCCACCTTGGGCCCGCTGCGGACGGTGGGCCGGAAGTTGCCCTTGCGCCCGCCCGCGCCGGTGCCCGCCTTGGCCCAGTTGCTGGTGGCCTTCGTGCCCGGCTGGCCGATCTTGGGAGCGCGCCCCTCGGCCGCCGCGGCGCGGCGCTCCTTGTCCTGCTTGCGGGCGGTCTTGGCGGGCAGCGGCTCGTCGCCCGAGTAGCCCTTGTGCCAGGGGCGCTCGTCGGCGGGCAGGGTGCGCCCGCGCCCGGCCAGACTCTGGCGGTTCTTGCCGCCCGAGCCCTTCGCCGCGCCCTTCACCGATGTCGTACGCCGGCCCCGGCGGATCGAGTTGCCGGCCATGATCAGTGCTCCCCTTCGATGGTCCAGCGCGGGCCGTGGACGGTGTCCTCCACGACGACGCCGGCGTTCTTGAGCTGGTCGCGGACCGCGTCGGCGGCCGCCCAGTCCTTGCGGGCCCGGGCCGCCGCGCGCTGCTCCAGCGCGAGTGCCACGAGCGAGTCCACGACGGGGCGCAGCTGGCTGCCCGTCGAGGTGGCCCACTGCGCGTCCAGCGGGTCCAGCCCGAGAACGCCGAGCATAGCCCGTACCCGGGAGAGGACAGCGGCCACGACGGCGCCGTCACCGGCGGTCAGAGCCTCATTTCCGGCGCGGACGGTGTCGTGGATCACGGCCATGGCCTGCGAGGTGTTGAGGTCGTCGTCCATCGCGGCGACGAACTCGGTCGGCAGTTCGCCCGGCTGGCCGGCGCCGACGACCTCGCTGGCGCGCTGGACGAAGCCCTCCAGGCGTTGGTACGCCGAGGCGGCCTCGCGCAGCGCCGCGTCCGAGTAGTCGATCACCGTGCGGTAGTGCGCGACCGTGTAGTAGTAGCGCAGCTCCACGGCCCGCACCCCGGCCGCCTCAAGGGCCGGCAGGTCGATGACGTTGCCGAGCGACTTGCTCATCTTGGACGAGCCCAGGTTGAGCAGGCCGTGGTGCACCCAGAAGCGGGCGAACGGCAGCCCGGCCGCGCGGGACTGGGCGATCTCGTTCTCGTGGTGGGGGAAGACCAGGTCCAGCCCGCCGCCGTGAATGTCGAACTCGTCCCCCAGGTAGCGCCAGCACATGGCGGAGCACTCGATGTGCCAGCCGGGCCGGCCGGGACCCCACGGCGACGGCCAGACGGACGCCGCTGGCTCGCCGGGCTTGGCGCCCTTCCACAGGGCGAAGTCGCGCGGGTCGCGCTTGGCGCGCGCCGGGGCGTCCGGCGACTCCAGCATGGCGTCCGGCTTCTGGTTGGACAGGGCGCCGTAGTCGGCGTACGAGCGCACGTCGAAGTAGACGTCGCCGCAGCCGTCGGTCGCCGGGTAGGCGTGTCCGTCCTCGATGAGCTTCGCGATCAGCTGGTGCATCTCGGGCACGTGGCCGGTCGCGCGCGGCTCGTAGGTCGCGTCGAGCACGCCCAGGCGCGCGTAGTGGTCGGCGAGGATGCGCTCGTTGGCGTACGCCAGCGACCAGAACGGGACGCCGGCCTCGGCCGACTTCTCCAGCACCTTGTCGTCCACGTCGGTGATGTTGCGGATGAACGTCACCCGCAGGCCTGAGTGCTCCAGCCAGCGGCGCAGCACGTCGTAGTTGACGGCCGAGCGAAGATGGCCGATGTGCGGCGGGGCCTGGACGGTGAGCCCACACAGGTAGACGCCCACCTCGCCAGGGATCCGCGGGACAAAGTCCCGCACCGAGCGGGTCGCGGTGTCATAAAGGCGGAGGCTCACGGTACGAGGGTAGCGAATCCGGCCGTAGGCTCACTCACCGTGGCGAGCGAGACCGCACAGACGCTGGACCGTGGCCTGCGGTTGCTGCAACTAGTGGCCGCCGCTCCCAACGGCCTGACCGTCACGGAGGCCGCGGCGGCCCTCGGCGTGGGCCGGGCCGTGGTCTACCGCCTCGCCGGCACGCTGGCCGCGCACGGCCTGCTGCGCCGCGACACCTCCGCCCGCCTGCGCCTCGGCGCCGGCGTCCTGCAGCTGGCCCGCCGGGCGCAGCCGCTGCTCGCCGAGGCGGCCACCCCGCCGCTGCGCCGGCTGGCGGAGGCGACCGGCGCCACCGCGCACCTCACGGTCGCCGACGGCGCCGAGGCGGTCGCCACCCTGGTCGTCGAGCCGACCTGGACCGCCTTCCACGTGGCCTACCGGCCGGGTTCGCGACATCCGCTGGACCGCGGCGCCGCGGGGCGCGCCATCCTGCTCGGTCGCACAGGCATCTTCGAGTACGTCGTGAGTGCGGGCGAACTGCAACGCGGCGCGCACGGCATGGCGGCCCCGGTCCTGGGCGTCGAGGGCCTGGAGGCCAGCGTCGGCGTCGTCGCCTTGACGGCGTTCGACGAGCTGACCACGGCCCCGGCCGTCCTGGACGCGGCCGCGGCCGTCGCAACCGCCCTCACCTGACGTGCCCGTTTCCTGACCGGCTCACCGCCAGGACGATGTTTCGTTCCAAGATCGTCACAGGTGGTCGCCGAGGCTGTTGCAGCCTGCCAAATGTGCGCATTTGGCGAGGGAGAAGCGCAGCGAAGCCGCCAAGAGTGAGCTTTTGGTGAGGTCGCGGGGTGCCCGGCTCGCCAAGAGTGAGCTTTTGGTGAGGTCGCGAGGTCCCTGGCCCGCCAGAAGTGAGCTTTTGGCGAGGGCAAGGCGCAGCTGACCCACCAGGAGTGCACATTTTGCGGGCGTTTAGCGATGGAGACAGCGCTAAGTCCGCAAATCCGGTTATCGGGTGGATCGAGACCGCTCACCAGAGTTGTCGCGCGGACGGCCCAGCCGGCGGCCGCCCGCCACGATCCGGGCTCAGCCCAGCGCCTGGGCCGCCTTGACGGCGGCGTACGCGTCGACGATCCCGGACCCGAACAGGTAGACGTCCGCGCCGCAGTTGTCGGACCGGCCGCCGACCTTCGTCGGCCCTTCGGCCCGCGTGGCCGTACCGCGAAGGATCTTTGTGGTGGTGTCGATGTCGCCGACCAGCTTCGGCTGCGCGGACCACATGAGCGCCACGACGCCGGCGACGTGCGGGGTCGCCATGGACGTGCCGTTCGCCAGCTCCCAGGTGTCGCCCGGGTAGGCGGAGAGCACGTCCACGCCGGGGGCGAGCACGTCGGGTTTGGGCAGGTCGGCGGGGGTAGGGCCGAGGCTGGAGAAGCCCGCGAGGCTGCGCCGCCCGTCGACCGCGCCGACCGTGAGCACGTCGGCGTAGATCGCGGGCGGATCCTTGATCGACCCGCAGCCGGCGGCCCCGTTGTTGCCGGCCGCCGAGACGAAGAAGACGCCCGCCGCCCGGAACGCCGCCGTGGCCGGGGCCAGCACCTTCGCGTCGCAGCCCTCGACCCACGGGCAGCCCCACGAGTTGGTGAGGACCTGCGGCGCGCGCTCGGGCCGCCCGTCGCGCCACGCGTCGCCGCCGGCCGGGAACGGCGCCAGCATGAACTGCAGGCAGTTCAGGTACTCGGCGGGGCTGCCCAGGTTGCGGTCCAGGTTGACGCAGCCCATCCAGGTCGCGCCGGGGGCGACGCCGATGTTGTCGCGGCCCACGGCCGTGCCGGTCGTGTGGGTGCCGTGCCCGTTGTTGTCGGTCGGCGTCGTGGTGTGGTTCCACGGGTCGTACCACGAGTCGTCGCCGCCCCGGAACCCCGCCGCCAGCGCCGGGTGCGCGCCGTCCACCCCGGAGTCGGAGTTGCCGACGGTGATGCCCGCGCCGGTGATGCCGAGCTCCTGCCAGACCTTGTCGGCGCCGATCATCCGGATGTTCCACGGCGGGGTGGCGCCGGGCGCGGCCGCCGAGCCGCGCGCCGCCGGCGCGGCCGCGGGGAGCGGCCGCAGGTCCTGCTCCAGCAGCACCCGGTCGACGTCGTCGCGGCCGGCCCGCCACTCGCGCACGAGCGGCCCGCCCGCCACCGAGATCGCGTTGACCAGGTAGTACGGCGTGTAGTCGAGGTGCCAGGAGTCCAGCTTGCGGCGCAGCGGCGCCTGGGTGCGCTCGGCCGTCGCGACGAGCCGCCGGTAGGTGGAGTCGAGGCGCGCGGCGCGGTCGGCGACCTGCGCGATCCCGGTCAGGTCCGCCTGCTCCTTGAGGATCACGAACAGCCGCTCGCCGTGCAGCCCGGGCTGCCCGACCGCGTAGGCGCCCGCCGCGACGACCGCCACGACGCCCGCGGTGATCGCGGCCGTCGGGCGCCGCCAGGCCCGCCCCGGCACGAACATGAGCGAGTACGCCGTGCCGACGGCCGCCGCCACGACGACGCCGGCCAGGGCGGCGAGGCCGGCCCAGAACAGGACGTCGCGCATGCCGAGCAGGAGCGAGGCCTCCTCGGGGTCGACGAAGGCGAGCGGCCCGAACGCGGCCACGCCGATGAGCCAGCCGGTGCCGCCCGCGCTCAGGGCCGGCCAGGCGCGCACCACGAGGGCGGCGGCGGCGAACCCGAGCGGCGGCAGGATCAGCATCAGGCCGAGCTGGATGCCGCTGGCGCCGATGCCGCTCGCGTACGGCACGAGGGCCACGCCCGCGACCAGGCCGCCGAGCCCCAGCGCCATCGCCCGGCCGGCCGCGAACGCGCCGAAGAACCGCTGGTCGAGCACGCCGGTGGCGAGCCAGCCGACCGCGCCGGCCGCGGCGGCGGCGAGCAGGGTCTCGGTCAGGCCGCCCAGCGCGCCGAGAACGAGCCACGGCAGCAGGACGATCACGCCGGCGAGCGCCCCGGCCAGCCGGCTCGGCCCGACCGCGACCGGGGGTGCTTCCTCCAGGGAAGCAGAGCGCTCTGCTTCCGCGGGGGAAGCGTCCGCGGACGTGCCGACCGCCTCGGCGGGGCCCTCGCGGCGGGCGCGCAGCCAGGCGCGCAGCCAGCGTAGGCCGCGCTGGAACAGGGCGAGGCCGGCCGCCACGATGGCGAGCGTCAGCAGGTACCGCTCGTTGTTGAGCGTCGGCACGGAGCGGGCCCAGGTGAGGACGCCACCGAGGACGGCCGCCAGCGTCCAGGCGCGGGTCGCGACGGGCAGCGCCGCGGCGTCGGGCGCGAACCGCCGGGCGAGCATGCCGATGAACGCGCTCGGCAACGCCACGAGCACGATGACCGCGAACCCGACGACCGGGAACGCCCCGCCCGGCAGCGGCTGGTTGTACCCGATGATGAGCTGCTGCTCGATGAACCACATCACGACCTGCAGGCCGACGACGGATCCGACGACCCAGGCGCCCAGCAGCACGGTCAGGACGATGAAGACGACGTTTTCCCACGCGATGCCGGCCTTCTCGATCGGCTCGGCGGGCTCGGGAGATCCGTGCTGCTGCATACCGGCACGGTACGTCCTGCGGACGAACCACGGGCCGTCGGGCGCGGTTCTGCCGTTAGGGTGGACTCGTGCGTGATCCGTCGGTGTCGCGGTTCACCGCGGCGCGCCTGTCTCCCGGCCGCCGCGAGTCCGATCTGGCCCGGCTGCGGAGCGAGCGCTTCGACGTGCTCGTCATCGGCGGCGGCGTGGTGGGCGTGGGGGCGGCGCTGGACGCCGCGTCCCGGGGCCTGTCCGTGGCCCTGGTGGAGGCCGCCGACCTGGCCGCGGGTACGTCGTCGCGGTCGAGCAAGCTGGTCCACGGCGGCCTGCGCTACCTGGAGCAGCTGGAGTTCGGGCTGGTCCACGAGGCGCTGCGCGAGCGCGGCCTGCTTACCACGCGGCTCGCCCCCCACCTTGTGCGCCCCATGCCGATCCTGGTGCCGCTGCCGGCCGACAAGCTGCACGGCGCCGCTCTGCGCGCCTACTACGGCGCGGGTGTGGCGCTCTACGACGTCTTCGCGGGCGTGAGCCGGGCGGCCGGGCGGGGCATGCCGTTGCACCGGCACCTGAGCGCCGCCGAGGTCCGACGGATCTTCCCGTCGCTGCGCGAGGACGCGGTGGGCGGCGCGATCCGCTACTACGACGCCCAGGTCGACGACGCCCGTCTGGTCACCACGCTGGCCCGGACGGCGGCGAGCCTCGGCGCGGCGGTCGTCACCAGCGCCCAGGTGGTGCGCCTGCTCCGCGACGCCCGCGAGGTGACCGGCGTGCGGGTGCGCGACCGGGAGTCCGATGTGGAGTTCGATGTCGCGGCCCGGACGGTGATCGCGGCGACGGGCGTGTGGAGCGACGACCTGACCGGGATGCTGGCCGGCCCGGGCGGGCCGCCGGTGCGGGCCGGGCTGCGGGTGCGCGCCTCGAAGGGGGTGCACCTGGTGGTGCCCCGCTCGGCGATCACCGGCGAGTCCGGGCTCATCCTGCGTACCCCCACGTCGGTGTTGTTCGTGCTGCCGTGGGGTGGCCATTGGATCATCGGGACGACCGACACCGACTGGGCGTTGGACCGCGCCCATCCGGCCGCGAACGAGCGCGACATCGTCTACCTGTTGGACCAGGTCAACGCCGTGCTGGACCGGCCGCTGACGCCCGCCGACATCGAGGGCGTGTACGCGGGGCTGCGCCCGCTGCTGGCCGCCGAGGCGCGGCCCGGCCGGCGTCCGCACAGCCGCGACGAGTCGTCGTCGGTGCTGTCGCGCGAGCACGCGGTGGTCGAGCCGATGCTGGGCCTGATGCTGGTGGCCGGCGGCAAACTCACCACGTACCGGGTGATGGCCGCCGACGTGGTCGACCGCGCGGCGCGGCGGCTGGGCAACCGGGTGCCGCCGTCGCGCACCGAGCGGCTCCCGCTGGTCGGCGCCGACGGGTACCACCGCCTGTGGACCAACCGGGCCGACGTCGCGCGCCGGCACAACGTGTCGGCCGGCGTGCTGGAGCACCTGCTGGAGCGCTACGGCTCGGCCGCGCTGGAGGTGCTGGCGCTCGTCGACGAGCGCCCCGACCTGGGCCGCCCGCTGGCCGGCGCCCCGGAGTACCTGGCCGCCGAGATCGCGTACGCCGCCCGCGCGGAGGCGGCCCTGCACGTCGAGGACGCGCTGACCCGGCGCACCCGCGTTTCCGTGGAGACGACCCACCGCGGCGCCGACTCCGCGCTCGACGTGGCCGCGATCCTCGGCGACGAGCTCGGCTGGTCCGCCGGGCGCCGCACCGCCGAGGTCGACAACTACCTCGCCCGGGTCGCCGCCGAGCGCGAGTCGCAGCGCATGCTCGACGACCTCACCGCCGACGCCGCCCGCCTCGGCGCCCCGGACGTGCGCGCCAAGATCTAAAGACCGGCCAGCTCGGCCTCGAGGTTGCGGCGGGCCGCCGGCTCGGCCCACGCGGCCAGCGCGGGCGTGTGGAAGAGCCGCGGCAGCCCGAGCAGTCGCCGCAGGACCGCGGCGCGGCCTGCGCGGAACGCGTCCTCCGGAACATGGGAGTACTCCCGACGAACGGCGGTCGCGTACGCCGCGTAGTCGGCGGGGTCGCTGGCGAGGATCGCCAGGTCGGCGTCGACGAGCAGGGCCCCGTTGCGGTCGCCGGGGGCCACGTCGTGGCCGACGGTCAGCTCGACGAGCCGGACGACCTCGGCCACCAGGGGCGCGGGCGCGCCGAGCCCGGTCAGCTCGGCGCGGGCGAGCGCGGCGCTGGCCGCCTCGTTGTCGCCGGCGCGCGGGTCGTAGACGGCGTCGTGGTACCAGGCGGCGAGCCGTACCGCGTCCGGGTCGCTGGCCGCGTCGGCGTACTCGTCGATAACGGTGAGGACGGCGGCCAGGTGCGCCGTGTCGTGGTAGTGCCGCTGCTCCTCGCCCCACCGGGTCAGCAGGGTCGCTCCGACGTCGGTTGCGGTCGCGCCGGGCGCGACCCGGTCGATCAGCCGCTGCCAGTCGCCCGTCAGGTCGTCGTCCGTGGACACGCCCCCGAGTCTGCCGCACGCCACCGGCGCCCGGCCGGATGAATGTCCGATAATAAGTGTTATGTCAGTAATTCGAATGTGTGTCACGGCGGCGGTCGTCGTGGGTGGGCTGGCGTCCGGGCCGGCCACCGCGCAGGCGGGGCTGGGAAAGGCCACGAGCGGGCCGGTCACGGCGGTGGCCGAGCCGACGTGGGCGCGGCTACGGACGCCCGTGGTGTTGGTGCGCAGCGGCGGGTTCGCGGGTGCCTACGACCGGATCGTGATCTCGCGGTCGGGGGCGTGGACGCATCGGGACCTGCGCAGCGGGCTGACCCGCACCGGCCAGCTCGACCGGTGGGACATCCTGCGCCTCGGCCGGCTCCTCGACCGGGCGCGGGGCACGCGACCGGACCCGCCGCGGCCCGCGTGCGCCGACGGGTTCCGGTTCTCGCTGGTCGGCGGCGGCGTACGGGTCAGCTACGAGGAGTGCGGCCAGGACACCGGGCCGGTCGGTGAGGCCGTGCACTTCATCCTGCGGGCCGTCGCCCGCTGACCCGAGATGCCGCGGTGGCGGCGGTGGGCGACGATAGCGGGATGTTGCGTAAGTACCGATGGATCCCCCTCGTCGCGGTCGTCGCCACCGGCGCGCTGCTCAGCGCGTGCGGCGGGCAGAAGCCCGTCACCCCGACGGCGCCCGGCACGACCAGCGTCGCCACGCAGAACGCGCCCGGCGCGCCGCCCGGCGCCGGCATGCTCTCCGGCATCACCGTGCACCGCACCGGCGGCATCGCGGGCGTCGACGAGAAGCTCGTCGTCACCCCGGCCGGCTCGTGGACCTACACCAACGGCAGGACGGGCAAGACCGAGACCGGCAACTTCACGCCGGACCAGGCGCTCGCCCTCACCGAGATCGCGTCCGACCCGGGACTGCCGCAGGCGATCGCCGACAGCGCGCCCAAGGGCGTGTGCAACGACGGCTTCAACTACGCCATCGAGGTTGCGGGCAGGTCCCACCGCCTGGAGGACTGCGGCGAGCTCAAGCCGCTCGTCGGCGCCCTGCTCGGCAAGCTGACCGAGGCCACGCCGCTCTAGTCGACCGTGGGCAGGGGTGGGCCGAGCACGTCGTCGGCGTCGACGATCGTGTAGGCGTACCCCTGCTCCGCGAGGAAGCGCTGCCGGTGCGCGGCGTACTCGGTGTCGATCGTGTCGCGCGAGACGACCGTGTAGAAGTGCGCCTGGCGGCCGTCGGACTTCGGCCGCAGCACCCGGCCGAGGCGCTGGGCCTCCTCCTGCCGCGAGCCGAACGTGCCCGACACCTGGACCGCCACCGCCGCCTCGGGCAGGTCGATCGAGAAGTTGCCGACCTTCGAGATCACCAGCGTGGAGATCTCGCCCGACCGGAACGCGTCGAACAGCCGCTCCCGCTCCTTGTTCGTGGTGGCGCCCTGCACGATCGGGGCGCCCAGGTACTCGCCCAGCTCGTGCAGCTGGTCGATGTACGCGCCGATGACCAGCACCTGGTCGCCCTTGTGCCGGTCGACCAGCGCGCGCACCACGGGCAGCTTCGTGCGCGCCGTCGCCGCCATGCGGTAGCGCTCCTCCGGCTCGGCGACCGCGTAGTTCATCCGTTCGGCGTCCGTGAGCGTCACCCGCACCTCGGTGCAGTCCGCCGGGGCGATCCAGCCCTGCGCCTCGATGTCCTTCCACGGCGCGTCGTAGCGCTTCGGGCCGATCAGCGAGAACACGTCGCCCTCGCGGCCGTCCTCGCGTACCAGGGTGGCCGTCAACCCCAGCCGACGACGGGCCTGCAGGTCCGCGGTGAAGCGGAAGATGGGAGCCGGCAGCAGGTGCACCTCGTCGTAGACGACCAGGCCCCAGTCGCGGGCGTTGAACACGTCCAGGTGCGGGAACGTGCCGCCGCGGCGCGTCGTGAGGACCTGGTACGTGGCGATGGTGACCGGGCGGATCTCCTTGCGCTCGCCCGAGTACTCCCCGATCTCCTCCTCGGTGAGCGAGGTGCGGGCGATGAGCTCGCGCTTCCACTGCCGGCCCGCCACCGTGTTGGTGACCAGGATCAGCGTCGTCGCGCTCGCCTGCGCCATCGCGGCCGCGCCGACCAGCGTCTTGCCGGCGCCGCACGGCAGCACCACGACGCCCGAGCCGCCGGCCCAGAAGTGGTCCACGGCCTCCTGCTGGTACGACCGCAGCGTCCAGCCGTCCGGGCGCAGCTCGATCGGGTGCGCCTCACCGTCGACGTAGCCGGCCAGGTCCTCCGCCGGCCAGCCCAGCTTGAGCAGCGCCTGCTTGAGCCGGCCGCGCTCGGACTGGTGCACCACGATCGTGTCCGGGTCGAGCTGCTGGCCGAGCATGCCGGCGAGCTTCTTCGACTTCGCCACCTCGATCAGGACGGCCCGGTCGGAGGCCTCCAGGACCAGCCCGTGCGTCGGGTGCTTCATCAGCCGCAGCCGGCCGTAGCGGTCCATCGTCTCGGCCACGTCGACCAGCAGGGCGTGCGGCACGGGGTAGCGGGAGAAGCGCAGCAGCGCGTCCACCACGCTCTCCGCGTCGTGCCCGGCCGCGCGGGCGTTCCACAGGCCCAGCGGGGTCAGCCGGTACGTGTGGATGTGCTCGGGCGAGCGCTCCAGCTCGGCGAACGGCGCGATCGCCATCCGGCACGCGAGTGCGTCCTTATGGTCGACCTCGAGCAGCAGCGTCTTGTCGGACTGGACGATCAGTGGGCCGTCAGACACGGGGCGTTCACACCTTCCGGTACGCGCGGACACTCCAGTGTGCCTCAGGCGGCTACTCCTCGAGGACAGCCGACGTGATGCGGTGCAGAGCGAATGTGTGCAGCATCTCGGAACGGTCGTCCTCGGCGCGCAGGTAGCCAGCCGCCATCGACACGGGCCGGACCAGCTTCGAGTTGGTCGCGCCGTGCGCGTCGACGTAACCGACCCAGACCAGCATCTGGTCGCGCATCGCCTGCTGGAGCACCGCGAGCGCCTGGGTGTGCTGCTGGGCCGGGCTGGTCGGCTCGCCGACCAGGTTCAGCCGGGCCTTCGCCGTCGGCGGTCGGCGCACCGAGCGGGCCAGTTTGTCGCCGTGACGCAACTGCTCCACCGCCGCGGCCAGCCGCGGGCCGGTCGGTCTGGGCAGCTCCAGGTCCTCCGGGCGGCCGAACCGCGGGGCCGGGCGGGCCGTGGCGCGCGCCGACTTCGGCTTGGTGACCAGGGTGGCACCCGCGGCGTCCTCGGGCACGGGGGCGTAGCCGGCCTCGCGCAGCGCGTCCAGCAGCCGGCCCGGGCCCGCGCCGGTGACCAGTACGGTCGGGGCCAGCTGGCGCAGCATCAGGGTGGCCAGCCGCCGGTCGGCGAACACCTGCGTGATCAGCGCCTCGTCGTCGCTGCGCAGGTACGCCCCGGCGCCGCCCGAGCGCAGGCCGCCGTGCTTGCGGGAGATGTCGTCGATCAGGTAGGTCAGCGCCTGCGGCAGCGGGGTCGTGGACCGGCGCGCGAACAGGCCGTGCAGGTCGCTCGCGGCGTACCCGGCGTCCAACGCCCGGCGCAGGCTGTCCGCCGTCACCCGGTAGACGCCCGCGCCGCCCCGCGACTCGTGCTCGGCCACCAGCGCCAGCTCGGCCGCGAGCGCCGGGTCGGGCGGGCCGGGCACGACCACGGTCAGGTCCGCCTGCACGAGCAGGTGGTCGACGGGCTGCGGCAGCAGCGACTCCAGGCCGGCGACCAGGGCGTCGGCCGGCTCGTGGGGGTCGCGGTGCAGGCCCAGCGGGTCCGCGTCCGGGTCGCGGTCCGTCTCGGCCAGCAGCAGCCGTCCGTACGAGGTGAGCGCGCCCAGCCCGGTCACGCCGAGGGCGGCCGCCTCGGCCAGGGTGGCGCGGGTGAGCGCCGTCGGGCCGCCCGTCGTGGAGGCCTTGGCGGTGGCCGCGCGCAGGCCGGGGCTCGCCGGTGTGCCGCCCGGCCCGGCCATGACCGTCGTGGTGCCCG
>NZ_BAAALT010000045.1:0-30831 GCF_039528515.1 Luedemannella flava | reverse complement strand
CGGTTCACCGTCGACCCCGTCGCCGACCTGCACCAGCCCGTAGGGACGGGAAGTGAAAGCCGGAGGCCGGGGTCAGCTGACCCCGGCCTCCGGCTATGTCGCGCGTCAGAGCCGCTTGCACCCGCCGTTGGGGATCCAGGGGAACTTGAACGCCATGGCGGTCTGGGGCCCGTAGATCCCGTCGACCTTGACGTTCTCGGTGTCCTGGGCCTGCATCAGGGCCGTCCTGGTCTTGGGACCGAACTGCCCGTCCACCGACAGGCTCTTCTTGTAGCAGTAGTTCAGAATCCACTGCAGCTGCCGGACGTCATCACCGCTGTCGCCGTACGACAGGGTGCACAACACCGTGATCGAGCCGCCTGACCGGTACACCGGAAGCTCCAGCACGCCTCCCCCACCGTGGATGTACGGCATGAAATCCACAGCGTTGCACCGAGGGGCGGCCGCCTGCGCCGGCGAGGCGACGCCCACCGCCACAGCGGTGCCGGCCACGACCGCGGCGACGCCGGCCGCCCAGCGAGGTGCGGCACCTCTCAGATCGAACATGCTCAGGGCCTCCATTCAGGAACGCATGGCGCACACCGCATACATGCGGATTTCGGCGCACGTGTCGCCGGTAGGGTAGCCCGCCCTCACATCGACGCGTTGACCCATATCGCGCGGTTTCCAGCATGTGTCCAACCGTGTCCAGCATCGGCGGCGACGCCACGATCCGGCTGCCAGACTCCCCGGCACGGCATCAACCCCGGTCCATATCTGGAGGACACCGCATGACTGAACGACCCAGCCCTGCCCTTTCCCGGCGTCAGGTGCTGCTCGGCGCGGGAGCGGCCTCGGTCGCGATCGCCGTACCCGGAATGGCTTCGCCCGCCGCAGCGGCGCCACGGTCCGCTCCGGCGCGGCTGGCCGCCGGCGAAGCGATGGTGGCCACGCACGACCGCAGCCACGCCGATTTCCAGAACCAGTGGAACACGCTGGTGCCCCAGGGCTACCGGCCGATCTCGCTGTGCGTGTACGGCGACCGGAGCGCGCCGCTGTACGCGGCCGTGTGGATCCAGCGCGGCGGGCAGCCGTTCGCCGGGATCCACGGCGCCACCGCGGCGCAGTTCCAGACCTTCTTCGACACATGGGCGGCCCAGGGGTACACCCCGGTGCTGCTGACCGCCACGGGGCCGGCGAGCAACCCGGTGTTCGCCGCCGTGATGGAGCGCTCGAGCAGCGGCGTGTCGCTCACCCGGCACCTGCTGCGGACCGGTTCGAACACCGACTCCGGCACGATCGACTACTGGTTGGCCCAGGCCCGGACCAACAACTGGATCCCCCGCTGCATCGCGCCGTACGGCACCGCCGCCGACCGGCGCTTCGCCATCGTGCTCGACCCCAACCCGACCCGGGAGCTGTGGTCGGTCGCCGGCTGGTGGGGCGAGAGCTCCAGCGACTACCAGCAGCGCTACAACGCCCAGGCGCAGCAGTGGGCGCGGCCCGCCCTGGTGTCGGTCAACCCGGACGCCACCTACACCTCGGTGTTCCGCGCCGACAGCCTCGGCGCCCTGGTGGCCCGGCACAACATGACCAGCGCCGGTTACCAGGCCGAGTACAACACCCTGGTCGGTCAGGGCTACTACCCGATCCACGTACAGGCCGGCGGGCCGGCCGGCAGCACCCGGTTCGCCGCGCTGTTCGCCACCCGGGACATCCCGGCCACGCGGGCGTACACGCAGACCGGCACGTACGTGGCGGCGTTCGCGGCGGTCGACAACAAGGTCCGCCAGTTCATGAGCAGTACGGGCACCCGCGCCGTCGGCGTCGCGATCACGCGCGGCGGGCGCCTCGTGCACGCCCGTGGTTACACCTGGGCCGAGTCGGGCTACCCCACGACCCAGCCGACCACGATGTTCCGGCTCGCGAGCTGCTCGAAGCCGCTGACGTCGATCGCGATCCACCAGCTGATCCAGCAGGGACGGCTGACCCTCAACACCACGCTGCAGTCCGTACTGGGGTTGACGGCGGCACCGGGCGGCACGATGGACTCCCGGTTCCGGAACATCACGGTGCAGCACCTGCTCACCCACACGGCCGGCTGGGACCGCAGCGAGGTCAGCGACCTCCCGTCGGTCAACACCGTCGCGGCCGCCTTCGGCCAGACGAACCTGCCGGTGACCAAGCTGCAGGTGGCGCGGTACATGGCCGGTCGGCCGCTGCAGTTCGCGCCGGGCGCCGAGCAGGAGTACAGCAACCTGGGCTACCTGATGCTGGGCCTCATCATCGAGAGGCTCCGGGGTACGGCCTACGCCACCTCCGTGCAGCAGACGATGTTCACGCCGCTCGGCCTGTCCCGGCCGCACCGCAGCATCGCCCGGCAGTCGCAGCAGCTGGCCGGCACGGTGCGCCAGCACGACACCGCGCCGGGCTGGGACGACCTGCGGATCGTGCCCAGCGCCATCGACGGGCCGGCCGCCGGGTCGTCGGCGCGGCTGCCGCTCGCCTACGGCGGTGAGGACCTGGTCCTGTTCGACGCGTTCGGCGGCTGGACGATGGCGCCGGTCGACTACGCCAAGATCCTCGCGTCCTTCGCCATCGGCAACGCCAACCCGCTGCTCACCCAGGCGACCGTGAACGCGATGTGGACGGTGCCGTCCCTGTACGCCTCGGCGACCGACGTCGAGCTACCGAACTACGCGAACGGCTGGAACTCCTGGAACGAGGCGGGCGGCGTCCGGGGGTTCGAGCACGGCGGCGGCATGCCCGGCGTGGCCACCCGGATCGTGTACCGCACGGACGGCTGGGGCTACGCCATCTTCGCCAGCGGCGGGGGCGTGCCGGACATCTATCCGGAGGTCGCCAACGTGGCGCCGTCGGCGTGGCCGACGCACGACCTGTTCCCGTCGGTGGGCATCACGGCGTTCCCGAGCTCGGTCACCTCCGTGGCGGCGGCCGGGTCCGCGCCCGGCGACCAGCGGCCCGCCCAGCTCCGCGGCGACCGGGTGGTGAACGGGTCGGTCAGCTAGTGACGTGACGGGCGCGGCTTCGCCCGTGCCGGCCTTCGGGTGCGGGCGGAGCCGCGCCGTGCGCCTACCAGTACCTGCCGCAGTACGGCTCGAGCTTGTTGACGGCGCCCTCCAGCGCGGTGGTGTCCGCCGCCTGCAGGACCAGCTCCGGGTAGGCGGACTTGACCGTGCGGATCTGGTTCGCCTGCCTGCGCGCGACGCTGGCCAGGTTCGCGAAGGCGGTCCGCAGCGCGCCGGTGGTCGACGCCTGGGACGCGGCCGTCGCGGCCGCGAACAGGTCGAGCAGCCGCGCCGACGACTCGATCCTGGCGTCGTCGATCTCATCCTTCGTGCCGTCGGATGCCACCACCGCCAGGGCCATCAGGCCGGCGACGCCGCGCTCCAGCGGCGTCTTGACCTTGGTGCACACGGCCCGTTCGGCTGCGGCAGCCGGTCCCGCCACGCGCGGGACCTACCACGCGGACTTGGCGTAGTCCTTCAGGAAGCAGCCGTAGAGGTCCTCGCCGAGCTCGCCGCGCACGATCGGGTCGTAGACCCGGGCCGCGCCGTCCACCAGGTCCAACGGGGCGCGGAAGCCCTCGTCGGCCAGCCGCATCTTCGTGTGGTGCGGCCGTTCGTCGGTGATCCAGCCGGTGTCGACGCTGGTCATCAGGATGCCGTCGGTGAGCATCTCCTGGGCGCTGGTGCGGGTGAGCATGTTCAGCGCCGCCTTGGCCATGTTGGTGTGCGGGTGCCCCGGTCCCTTGTAACCCCGGCTGAACTGCCCCTCCATCGCGGACACGTTCACGACGTACTTGCGCCGCGCCGGCGACGCCGCCATCGCCGCACGGAGCCGGCTGACCAGCAGGAACGGCGTGGTGACGTTGCACAGCTGCACTTCGAGCATCTCGATCGGGTCGACCTCCTGCACCACCTGCACCCAGCTGTTGCTGTGCACCAGGTCGGGCACCAGGCCGCCGGCGTCGATCGCGGTGCCCGCGGCGATGCGGTCGGGCGCGGCCGAACCGGCGGTCAGCGCGAGCGCGGTCACCGCGTGCGCCGACATGCTCGCGGCCGGCGCACCCTGGGTGAGGGCCAGGCTGGCCAGCGACGTCGGGGAGGCGCCGCCGGCCGGGGCGAGGCTGATCATCTCGGGCAGGTCACCGGCGGGCAGGGCCGCCGATTCGGCGGCCACCAACTGCGCATAGGCCCCGGGAGTACGCCGTACCGTCTGCGCCGCGTTGTTGATCAGAATGTCGAGCGGGCCCTCGGCGGCGACCGAGTCGGTGAGGGCGATCACCTGGGACGGGTCGCGCAGGTCGATGCCGACGATCCGCAGCCGGTGCAGCCACTCGGCGCTGTCGGGCATCGCGGCGAAGCGGCGCACCGCGTCGTTGGGAAAGCGCGTGGTGATCGTGGTGTGCGCGCCGTCGCGCAGCAGCCGCAGGGCGATATACATGCCGATCTTCGCCCGGCCCCCGGTCAGCAGCGCCCGGCGCCCGGTCAGGTCCGTACGGGCGTCGCGGCGGGCGTGGTTGAACGCGGCGCAGGTCGGGCACAGCTGGTGGTAGAACGCGTCCACCTCGTGGTAGCGCTCCTTGCAGATGTAGCAGGGACGCGCCCGGGTGTACGTGCCCGCCGAAGCGCCGGCCGTCGGCGTGGAGAGCGGCAGCCCCTGCGTCTCGTCGTCGATGCGACCCGGGGCGCCGGTCGCGGTGGCCGAGATCACAGCCCGGTCGGCGGCGCTGATCTCCGCCCGGCGTTCGGCCTTACGGCGCTGTTTGACCGTTTTGAAGAGTCGGGCGGTGGCGGCCCGGACCAGCACCGCGTCGGGGTGCTCGATGGGAAGGTCGTCCAGCTTGGCCAACACCTGGAGGCAGATCTCCAGGTGCTCCCGATCGATGTGCTCAGTCACCCTGAAACTGTACGTACCGATCGTGGCCAGCACTAACTTTGTATTCCAGGTCACGAGCCGGTCACGCAACGCGAGGGCAGAAGTATGGCGCGCATTGCAGGCAACCTGGCACGCATCGCACAGTCGTCGCCGCGCTGAATCGCAATCATGGCGACATGCTGGACGCGTTAGGGCTCTCCGCGCAGGACGAGGCCGTCTACACCGCCGTCCTGCGGCTGCCGCACCTGGGCGTCGCCGGTCTGGCCGAACACCTGTCGCTCACCGAGGCGGACGTGCGCGCGGCGCTGGAGAACCTCATCGACCTGGCGCTGATCCGGACCGGCCCGGCGGGAGCGCTCCAGGCGGTCCGGCCCCAGGCCGGTCTCACGGCGCTGTTACTCAAAGCGGAAGCCGAGATCGCCACCCGGCAGCACCAGATCGAGGCCACGCGGGCGGCCGTCGCGGCCATCGCGACGGCGTACCACGCCCACGACACGCGCGAGTCGGTCACCCGCCTCGACGACATCGACGTCGTACGGGAACGGCTGGTCGAACTCGCCGCCGGCGCACAGGTCGAATGCGCCTCCTTCACGCCCGGCGGTGCCCAGTCCGCGGCGACCATCGCCGCCGAGGCGCCGCTGAACCGGCAGGCGCTCCAGCGCGGGGTGCGGATCCGGAACCTTTATCAGGACAGCTTCCGCAACGACCCGGTCACGCTGGCCCACGCCCGCGAGATGGCCGGGCACGGCAGCCAGAGCCGGACCGTCGCCTCCCTCCCCCTGCGGATGGTCATCGTCGACCGGCGGACCGTGCTGATACCGATCGACCCGGACAACCCCGGGGCGGGGGCGGTGGAGATCGAGACCCCCGGCATCGTCCGCGCGATGTGTGCCCTGTTCGAGCACGTGTGGTCCACCGCCACCCCGATCGGCGACGACCCGCCCCGCGACGACCGGGGCCTCAGCCCTCAGGAACGCGAACTGCTGCGGCTGCTCAGCATCGGCCACACCGACGAGTACGCGGCACGTCAGCTGGGCGTCTCGCTGCGCAGCGTGCAGCGGATGATGGCGTTGGTCAGCGAACGGGTGGGCGCGTCCAGCCGCTTCCAGGTCGGCGTCGAGGCGTGCCGGCGCGGCTGGATCTGACGGTGGGTCAGGCGCCCGGGGATCGGGCGGTGGACGCCTCCTCGAGGAGGCCACGGACGCAGGCGGCGTGGCGGCGTGCCAGCTCGGCCCGGTCAACGTCGTCGTACCGGGCCGCGTGCTGGTAGTCGGCGATCGCCCGGCGCCATGAGCCGTTCGACTGGTGCAGGTACCCACGGTTGAGGAACGCGGCCGCGTCCGGGTGGCTGGTCGCGCACCGGTCGGCGTCGCGCAGCGCCTCGCCCACGTTCCCCTTGGCGAACCAGACGGTGCTGCGGTTCTTCAACGCGGCGGCGTGGGACGGGTCGCGTACCAGCGCCGCGGAGAAGTCCGACAGGGCCGCGTCCAGGGCACCCCGTGCGTACTTCACAAGGCCCCGGACGCACAGCAGGTCGGGGTGGCCGGGAGACGTGCGCAGCCCGATCTCCGCGTCCTGGCCGGCCTCGGTCAGCCTGCCCGCCCGGTAGTGCTGGGCGGCCCGGTTCAATCGGGCGGAGACGTAGCCTGAATCAAGATCCAATGCGAGGGTGTACTCGCGCAGGGCCTGATCAGGGTCGCCAAGTGCCGCGCAGGCGAGCCCGGCGTTGAAGTGCATCTCCGGGCGCGGCGGGCCGGCCTGGATGGCCAGCCGGTAGTCCGCCAGGGCCGCCCGCTGGTCGCCGTGGGCACGGTAGGCGTTGCCGCGCTCGAAGTGCAGCACCGAGGTGAACGGCTCCAGCGCGATCGCCCGGGTGAACGCGGCAATGGCGAGATCGAACCGCTTCAGCGCCAGATAGGCCCGGCCCTGGTTCTGGAAGAAGATGGGACTCTCGGCCTGCTCACGCTCCGGGCACAACCGGCGGATGTCGGCCAGCCCTTCGTCCAACAGGCGCAGCGCCTCGTCCGCACGCCGGGCCCGGACGGCCAGCAGCGCCCGGAAGTTCTTGTCCAGGAAGATGCGGTTTCCGATCTCGCTGGGGCCCTGCGGCGCGCGGTCCAGGTATCCGATAGCGAGCTCCAGGTGCTCCGCCGCGGCGCGGTAGTCGCGTTGATCTGCCGGGCTGAACCGGGCGTGGATGATGGCCCGCGTGTAGCTGCAGATCATCCGGGTCACCGGGTCCGCACCGGCGGACAGGTGCGCGGCACAGACCGCCTCGGCCTCGTCGAGGCGGCCGAGCAGCAGCAGCGCGCCGACCGTCACGCCGCACAGGGTGCGTGCGGTGGCGGCGTCGTCGGGTGCGGCGTACCGGGCGGCGACGCGCGCGCAGTGCAGCGCGGCCTCGTAGAACCCGACCGCCAGGTAGTGCTCCGCCGCGCCGGTGAACGCGCGGAGGGCGACGTCCGCGGGCGTCGGGCCGCGTTCCAGGTGGTGCAGGGCGATGCCGAGTCGGTTGCGGGTCATCGGATCCTCGGCCAGGGCCTCGTGTTCCCCGCGCGACGGCCGTGCCGCCGCGCCCGGATCGGCCTTGTCGCGGCGATCGTGCCGGATGACCTCGACCAGGCGCGGGTCGGCGCGCCGCGCGAGGATCTCCACGAACTCCGCCTGGAGCGGGTCCGCCCACGCCAGGTTGGTGAACGCCAGCCGCAGGGCCGGGGCCCCGGCCAGCCCGGACCGCCAGCGCAGGATCAGGCTGACCACACCGTGCGCCAGCCACGTCGGGCGGTCGGCTGGGTGGAGCCCTTCGTCGCGGAGCCCCTGGGCGAAGGGGACGCCGCCCGCCTCCCCCATGACCTCGACGAGGTCGGGGAACGCGTCGAGCACGCCCGCGTGGGTGTCCGGCGCGAGCGTGACGAGGCTGCGCGCGAACTCGCGGACGAGGTCCGGACGGTCCCGGCAGATGTCGGGGAACAGCACCCGCAGCAGCTCGTTGCAGCCCACGTACGGGTACAGCCCGTACGCGTGGCAGTCGATGACGATGGTGTCGGGTTCGGGCACGGCTCTCCTCCTTGGAAGGAAAACGCGCTGGCCCGAGGTCCGGGCCAGCGCGTCGACGGATCAGGCGCCCGGGAAACAGACCTCGCCGAACGCCGGCTTTGCCGTGGTCACGTCCTCCGGAGCCTGCACCGACAGGGCGTCGGCGCCCGGGCCCGCCTCCACGGCCGGGGTGTCGATGATGGTGGCCGACGACGCGACCGCCGCGGCGATGGCGGGGGCAGCGACACCGGCGCCGAGGGCGGCGGTCGAGAGCGCACCGACGACTCCGGCGATGGCACGCGGCTTGACGACATTCATGGTCTGGTCCTTTCCAGAATTGGCCACGGGGAAATAGGGCCCGGAGGGTCAGACGACCCGCCAGTAATGCAGTTCCGACTCGCTCGCGATAACCGCGCCGACAAGGTTCGTGAGCGTTTGCCGAGCGTCGTACATCGAACAGGCCATAAGAAAACCGAAGATGGCCATCTCGTTGAAGCGTTCCCGGACGGCGAGGTGCTCCACCCGGTGTGCGGCAGTGATGTGCAGGTTGAGGAGCTCGGTGAGACGCGTCGCCGAGATGGTCAGCGGACCGGCCACCGGGGCGATCCAGACCACCACGAGCGTCACCAGCCGAAACCCTCCACGCGTGGTGCGCCGGTGTCCGGGTTCATTCGAGCCTCCATACACCAATCATCGCTTTGAATTCCGGCCTACTCGGAATTCCGTGCTGACCTAAGAATGCTCGGCCGCGGCGCCGGTGTCGCTACCTCCAACCGGGCGCGAACACGCATGGCGGCAAACCGCCACGACCGCCGGCGTCAGCCCGTTGCCACCCGCGCGGTGTAGAGCATCTCCGCGACGCTGCCGGTGAAGTCGGGCAGCATGTGGGCGGCGAGCACCCAGGCTTCCGGTTGACCAGCCACGGTGGACTCGACGACGGGCCGCAGTGCGGCCAGCCCTTCCAGCTGCTCCTCCTCCTTGAGGAAGGTCAGCATCGTCAGCGCCTCGGCCGCCGGACGTCCGTGGGCGAACACGTCCGACCAGCTCAGTCGGCCGCTCGCGATGAGCCTCAGCATCAGCTCACGCTCGACCGGGATCGTGGCGAGCAGCTCGGCCGGCGATTCGCCGCGGGTCAGGCCGGCCTCGAGCGGCGTGGCGAACGCGCTGCGGAACCACGGCGGGCAGCCGGGCCGGCACAGGCCCGCGAGAACGTCGTCGGGGAACGGCCGCGCGGCGTGCTCGTCGCGGATCGCCGCCCAGTCCCAGTCGTGGGACTCCTGCAGGACAGCCGAATGCGGACCCGTCGCGCCGCGCAGCAGGGCGAGCTGCGCCGCGGCGGTCTCGCCGCGGGTCACCTCGTCCTCCAACCGGGCGAGCAGGTCGGGGTCAGCTCCGGAGACGCGCTTGATCACGCTCGGGGACAGCAGTCGGCCCCGGTACGTGGCCGGCCCGTTGGTGACGGCGAGGAGCTTGTCGACTGCGGCGCGGCCGTGCCGTCGCCAGACGTTCACCACGAACCGCAGCTGCGGGATCTCCCCCTTGACCAACCGGTGCCGGGGAATGTGCAGTTGCAGGTCGAGGTCGGCGCAGTCGATCGCGTCGCGGGCGTAGTAGGGCGACGTCCCGCTGCCGCCCTTGTACGCCAGCAGGTGGCCGCGCAACGCCGGATCGAGGGGAACCGGCCCGGTGTCCCCGAAGGGCCGCTGCGACAGGATCCGCTCCCGCAGATGCCAGCTGTAGGTGGTGGCCCGGAACAGCTGGTTGTTGACCACCGGGTCGTCACGCGTGGCGAGCCGGTCGATGGCGGCCGGGTCGAGGTCACGCCGGGTGGACAGGGACCGGCACAGGGCGGGGTTGGGGCTGGCGAGCGCCGCGTCGAGCCACTCGTCGCGCCACCGGCCGCGGCAGAGCAGGTCGTAGATCGTGTGATCGTCGAGGTGGTCGAGCAGGGCGAGGTGCGTGTCGGTCGGCGCGGCGTCGAGGAGGGCGAGGAACGCCGCCCGTATCCCGTTGACCGTCTTGCGTTCGCTGACATCGGGCATCGGCTTCGCGTCGGGCCACCCCGTCGGCGGCCTGCCGGAGGGCTCCCCGGTCAGCAGGTCCATGATCGACCCGCGGTGGCTCTTGACCCGCGCACGTAGCGCCCGCCACCGGTGCACGTCGGCACCGAGCCGGTCGGCGACCAGCGCCCGCAGCTCGTCGAGCACCACCCGGTGCCGGTGCAGCGCCTCGAGCACCGCCGCCGCCGGAGTGGCCTGGAGCAGTACGTCGGCGGGCAGGCCGGCCTTGACCGCCGCGTCGGCCCGCCGCTTCGCGACGGCGGGGGCGTCCCGGGCGGGCAGCGGTGCCGCGAGCAGAACGACACCGGGCCGGGCGACCGTGACGACGGCGAGCGGATGGGTGGCGTACAGCGCCAGCTGCACGTCCTCCGGGCAGTCCGGCCGGCCCGCCAACAGGGTCGTCGCCGTCTCGCCGAACGGCTCGCGACCGTGGGCGGCGAGTATCCGGTCCCAGTCGAGCTGTGACCTCAGGGCCAGTTGACCGGCGTTCGCCTCCTCGCGCAGCTCCTCGATCGCACCGGCCGTTCCCTCGGCCTCGCTGACCAGCTGTGCCAGCGACGCACGGTCGGTTCCCGGCGACGTTCCGGCCCGCTCGACGACGGCCAGCAACGCGGGGTCGTCGAGCGACCCGCCCGCGTCCACGATGGACAGCAACCCCCGGAGCAGTTCGGCGCGCGTCAACTCCTTGCCCGCGACCGCGAACGCGTGGGTGATCAGGTCGGGGAACGGGCTGACGACCGTCGCCCGTACCCACTCTGGTTTTGTCAGAGTGAGGATCGTGGCGGCAAGGTCCGCCCAGGCGGGATCGTCGGGCCGCGCGGCGGCGAACACCGTGCGCTGGTCGGGCAGCCCCCAGAAGTAGATCGCGCGGCTGGCCACCTGGGCGTTGCCGGTCGCGGCGAGCCGCTGCCGCAGGGTGGCGTGCCGGTCGTCGGTCGTGTCGACGGCGCGGGCCATGGCCTCGGTCAACCGCGGCCGGCCCGACGCCACCATCGCGTCGAACAGTTCGATCGGAAACTCGGGAGCGGACTGGGCGACCTCGTCGAGCCGGTCGCCGAGCGCCGACACCAGGCGCTGCCACGGCTGCTGACCCGCCGCGCGCAGCAGCCAGCCGAGCGGCGTGGCCATCAGCCGGCCTGCAATCGGGCCATGCGCGCCATGGCGTCGACCCACACCTGTTGCTTCTCGGGCACCTGCCCGACCAGGTAGGTGGCCCGCAGCTTCGGGGGCAGGTGCCGCACCAGGCGGGCCACCACGTCGAGGTGTTCGCGCAGCTGCGACGCCTCGGCGTTGGCGAGGATCTGGTGCACCAGGTCGGAGTCGCCGGTGCCCTCGGTGCTCTGCTCCGCCGCCGCGCGCAGGCGCTTCTCCCACAGGTCGACCTCGGCCGCCAGGTCGGCCAGGCCGGTGGACGGCCGCCCCTTCAGCCGGGCCTCCAGGCTGGTCAGCGAGACCGGGGCGAACTCCCCGTCGCCGAGGTAGATGAGCGCCGACTGCAGCGGCAGCCGCTGGCCCTGCAACTTGATCATCCGCTCCAGGGTGCGCTTGCTGACCCAGGCCCGGCCCTCGTCGTCGATGTCGTTCTTCCACCATTCGAGGACCACCTCGGCGGTGGTCCCGTAGGTGTCGACGAGCCACTGGTTGGCGGGGATGTCGTCGGGCGCGACCTCGTAGCTGATCGTGAACCGGCTGGCCTGGGCCAGGTTGTTACTGGTCACGAGGAGCTTGCGGCCGAGATGGTACGGCGGGTTCTGCAGCGCCACCTGGGCGCGCAGGCCGTCGATGCGCCGCCCGGCCAGCGTCCATTCCTGGGTGACCTCCATCAGCTTCGCGAAGGTCGCCTTGTCCTTCGGCCGGTTGTACTCGTCCCACACCAGCACCTTCGGCTCGGTGCCGAGCAGGCTGCGGGTGAGCAACGAGCTCAGCGTGCCGTCGGCCCCCGGGACCGGGACGCACAGGTCCTCGACGTTCGTGACGGGCAGGGAGAAATAGACGGGCTCGCGGCCGGTCTCCTCGCGCACGACGTGTCGGGTGATCTCCGTCTTGCCGCAGCCGGGCGGGCCCTGCAGCAGCACCGCCCACCGGCGCCGGATCGCCGCGCGGAGGATGCGCCGCACCGGGTCGGCGACGCTGGCCCGGTTGGGCACGCCGAGCGCGCGGGCGAGCTGGTCGAGGATGTCGTCGGTGCGGTCGGGCCCGGGGGAACCGTCGGCCCGCTGATCGGCGAGCACCAGTCGGGTGCCGTTGACGATCGGCAGGCCCCACCGCACCGGAAAGTCCTCGACGGCACAGTCGATGATGTGCTGGACCGTGCGCGGCGACAGCAGGCGACGCAGGTGCGGGCTCAGCCGCGCCCAGGTCAGGAACACCTCGGACAGGTCACGGTCGGGGTAGCGCTCGGACAGGTGCCGCCGCCACGACGTGTCGTTGGCGCCGACACGGATGGTGGCCATCCGGTCGAGTACGGCCAGGTCGTTGCGGCGGGCGCCGACCTCGGAGGCCGACTCGTTGTCGGTGAGGAAGACCCCCACGCAGCCGAGCGCGCGCAGGTCGTGCTCACCGAGCGTCCAGTTGCAGGCGACCTGCATGAGCTGCGACTGGATCGTGTCGCCCGCCTGCAGCGAGTCGTCGATCACGAGGACGAACTTCCGCGGGTGGGACAGCTGGTCCATGATCAGCTGTTGCAGCGCCAGCTCACCGGTGCGCGGGTCGCGCACCGGCGCGTTCACCAAAAGATCGTCGGGCGTGAGGTTGGCCGCGGGGACCAGCACCACGTCGAGGTCCGGGTACCGCTTCGGGATGTAGCTCAGGAACGTCGACGTCTTGCCGATGCCGTGGTCGCCGAACACCTGCCCGGTCAGCCCGGCCGCGATCATCCCGTCGATGAAGCTCTCCAGGGCGGAGGGCCCGTCGGGTGCGGCCTTCGCGCGCGTCTGACGACTGGTGGTGCGCGCCATCAGTACTCCCCCGTCTGGACGCGGTGGCAGGCCATCGGCGGGTCGGCGCGCTCGGGCCAGGTGTCGCCGCCGTCCGTGATCAGCCAGATCCACTTCTCCGGCTCACGGGGCTTCACCGGGGGTGCGTACCCGTCCGTCACCACGATCACGGCGTCCGGGCTCCCCTCCACCTCCCGGTCACCGACCTTGAGCCGGCCCTCGGCGTAGTCGACGACGTTCTGGAAGTTGGTGCCGCCGCCACCCAGCACGCGCTCGCCGGGCGTGAACGGCATCACCGCGCCGTCGAAGCTCAGCCACTGCGCGCTGACCCCGTCGGTCTGCCCGACGAGCGTGGTCAACCAGTCGACCACCTGGTCGGGCATCGACCCGGAGGTGTCGAACGCCACCAGCACGAGCTTCTCGCGCTCCATTCCCCGCCGCAGCAGCATCGGCTCGTGACCGAGCGACAGTAGCACCGCGCCGAGCTTCTTCGGGTACACCAGCCGTTCGCCGTCGCGCAGCCGCGACGCCAGCACGTCGACCAGCCAACGCTTCCACCAGTCGACCCGGCGCGTCCGCGGCGTCTCGCCGCGCAGCGCGGCCAGCCCGAGCAGCCCCCAGAACCTCTCCAGCCGGTCGTCGACGCCGCCGCACCGGGCGACCAGGTCGAGCAGTTCCTGCCGGGCCGCCGCGTTTCCCGCGTGCGCGCGCCGGGCCACCTCGGCCAGGATCTCGGCGACGGCTCTGGCCACCGTGTCGTCGTCGAGCGGGACCTCACCGGCGCCCAACAGCAGGTGCAGGCACAGCGCCGGACGCACGATCGGCTCGGCCATCCGCCGCAGCTCGCTGTAGACGCCGAAGTCGGTCTCCACGAACTGGTCGTACTCCAGCGGCTCGAGGCCCTGCCCGACCAGGTCCCTGCGGTACCGCTCATGGACCTCGCGCGGATCGATCCCGACCGGCTCGCCGGCCCGCGTGGGCAGCCGCTCGACGCCCAGCCGCCGCATGGCGACGTGGTTGACGGTGACCTCGGTGGCGATGGTGAACACCGGGTCGGCGCGCAGCTCCGGCGCCGTGTGCAGGTGCCGCTGGATGAGGTGGCGCGCCTCGTGGAACAGGACGAACTTGACCCCGTCGAGGCCGATGGCGACGAAGAACTCCGGGTTGAACAGGAGCGAGCACACGCCGTCGCCCGTGGCGGTGACCGCCGCGGTCTCGACCGCGGTCGTGGGAATGTGGTGGTGGCACTTCGTGTAGAGCCACGACCCGATGACGCTGTTGCCCACGCCGAAGTCGAACAGGGCGGCCTCCTTGAGCCGCACCGCCTCCGCCGTCGTCTCCTCGTCGGCGTCGTTGAGTGCCCGCAGCCGCCCCCGGTCAGCCAGGTCGACGAAGAACGAACTCACGTTCGGGAACCCTACTACGTCCCCTCACTTCGAAACATTCACGCAAGTCGTTGACAGGCCGCGCGGTGGGGCCCAACGCTGGTTTGTGGTCCCCGTGGAACCGTCCCTTCACGAGAGGAACCCACATGAACAAGATCTCTGTCCGGCTGCTCCTCGGCGGCGCCCTCGTCGTGGCGCTCGCGGCGACCGCGGCGATCCTGCCCGGCACCGCGCACGCCGACACGACCGGCACCCACAACGGTTATTTCTAC
The DNA here is from genome assembly GCF_039528515.1 of Luedemannella flava. NCBI lineage: Bacteria > Bacillati > Actinomycetota > Actinomycetes > Micromonosporales > Micromonosporaceae > Luedemannella > Luedemannella flava. Next base: position 16,261 of record NZ_BAAALT010000045.1, on the reverse strand, counting down.
GTGTACCGCAAGGACGCCCCCGGCACCGCCACGCTGACCCTGGGCGCCGGCGGTCGATACACCATTCAATGGAGCGGCATCAACAGCCTCATCGCAGGCAAGGGCTGGAGCACCGGCGGCCGGAGAATGGTCAGCTACTACAGCACGTTCAACACCACAGGCAACGCGTACGTCGGCATCAACGGTTGGACGACCAACCCGCTCGTGGAATACAACATCGTCGAGAACTGGGGCACCTACCGGCCCCGCGGCACGTTCCTGGGCATGGTCACCACCGACGGCGGCACCTACGAGGTGTACCGCACGCAGCGGGTCAACCAGCCCTCCATCCAGGGCATCGCGACGTACTACCAGTACTGGAGCGTCCGGACGGCCAAGCGCACCCTCGGCACCATCAACACCGGCAACCACTTCGACGCCTGGGCCAGCTACGGCCTGAACCTCGGCACCACCCACAACTACATGATCCTCGCGACCACGGCGTTCCAGAGCAGCGGTAGCGCCGACGTCACGATCGCCCCGATCCTCTGCTGCTGAACCGGCAGCAGACACCAGCGCCGGCGCGGTGGCGACGTCGCGTCATGTGGCGTCGCCACCGGTGAGTTGGACACGTGCCGTCACCCACCAAGGCTCTCGCGCGCGATGACGGGAGCATCGTGCTCCGGGAGCACGATGACGAACAGCCAGTCGCGGGATACGACATTGGCCAAAGCCGACGCGCGCGCCCACGCGCGAGGCGTCGACCACCGGCTGGCGTCCTTCAACGATGCGGTCCGGGCGGACGTAGCGCCGCAGCACGTCGGCGGGGCCACCGATCCAGATCTTGATATTCGTCGGATGCGCAGTGCCTTGAACACGGCCGTGGGGGCCGGGCACCCGGCCCGGACCCCCACGGGTACCGCTTGTGTCAGCTGGCGGTGCAGGTAAGCGTCGGTGCGGTGTTGGTGCCGCTCCATGTTCCGTTGAACCCGAAGCTTGTGCTCTGGCCAGCGCCGAGCCGTCCGTTGTAGCTCGCGTTGGTCGCGGTGACCGCCGATCCGCTCGAGGTCACGGTCGCGCTCCACGCCTGTGTGATCGTCTGGCCGTTCGGCCAGGTCCACCTCACGGTCCAACCGTTAATAGCGCTTCGAGCGGTGACGTTCACGGTCGCGGAGAAGCCCGAGTTCCACTCGGAGCCCTTCGTGTACGTGGCGGAGCAGCCGCTGCCCGTGACGGGAGCGCCCGAGGTCACCGGCGCCCGGGTGGTCACGGGCGCGCTCGTCACCGGCCCGCGGGTGACGGGCGCGGACGTGACCGGCGCCCGGGTGGTGGTCGTGCTGCCGCCACCGAAGGTCACGTCGCTGCACCACATGTAGGTCTGGTCCTGGTGCGAGGCCTGCCAGATGGTGAACACGATGTGGCGCCCGGTGTATCCGGACGTCGAGACGTTGAACGTGATGTCGGTCGCCCGGTCGTATCTCCCGGTCTGAGTGATGAAGTCGAGGTCTCCCCAACCGAGCGCCCTGGTGGTCGGGTCGTAACTGTTCTTGCTCACATAGACCCTGAAGTAGTCAGCACCGTGGCTGGCTTGATCGTACAGATGCATGGAGAAGTTGTTGCCGACGCTGGTGGTCCTCCATGCCCCGGGCCTGTTCAGGCTGTCGTTGCTGGAGATGTTGTTGCTGCACAGCTTTCCGTCCGGGGTCGACCCCTGGAAGTTGCCGCCGAGGCCGTCACGCAGCGCACTCATCCAGTTCCACATGGTATTGGTGTTGGCCTGAAATGCCTGCCAACACATGGGGTCCTGCTGCTGCATGGCCGTGTTCATGTGGTCGGCTCCCCAGTCCGACCAGCACTGGTAGGCGCGGGTTGGCGGGCCGACGATGGTGCCGTGGGCCTGGGCTGCGGTGCCCCAGGTCAGCGTGCTGACCGTCGCGGCGGTCAGCACGGCAAGTACGAGAAGGATCCGCCCGGTGACTGACGGGGTTCGCCCACCGGATCGGCTGGGCATGGGTGAAGGCATGGCGCCGTCTCCATTCCGTGTCGTGACAAGCGTTGGATCTCTCCAACTGAGGGGTGACACGCGACATCGCGTGGGCGCTCAACCCGTCCCGGCACGTGGAGGCCACACAACATCGACAAAGGCAATCGCGCGACGACGCAGTTCGCGCTCGCGCTGGCGCACCGGCTCCTGTCGATACTGTAACCATTCCAGAGATAGATGTGAATACATCTCGCCTGACGTTGGACTCAACAACGCAGAGCCCGATACCGCATCGGCGGCAACGGACTAGCTGACCTGACCAGTACTGTCGGCCTTCTTGTCCGGCTCGATGGCGGCATGGCGCCGCCGTTGAAGCTCATCGCGTTCAACGTCCGAGATCGCCATCGACTCGGCAAGCACGGCGGCGAACTCGTCCACCTGTGTCCTGTCGATCTCAGGCTGGAAGAGCCACCGGATGTTCTCGTCGCTGGTGATGAGGTCCACCGCCAAGCGCTGACTTCTGTCCTGTGCTGCCGCGGCCCGGACGTATCTCACCCGGTCAACCGGTATGTACTGGCGGATCTCGCCCTGCTCGAGGAACGCGTTCGCCTTGGCGGTGATGATCCGGCGATCTGTGACGGCGACCAGCGTCCTTGCCGCGGCCTTGTCCACTACCGCCGCCAACTTCTCCTTCGCTCCGCTGAAGATCGCAGAAATGGAACCGAGAGCTTCGAGCTGATCGGGGAAGCCCAGGACACGTAGGGTCTCATCGTCCTCGAGGAACCATCGCAGGATCCGAAGGTACGGCTCGAGAGCCAGCGATTCGGGCGCGCAGACGACGCCCGGTGCCTCGAGCGGCGGGGCCGGCGGATGAAGAGCGTCGGCAAGCGGCTCGATCGCCGCCAGCAGAAGGGCGGAGGTCTGGCGGGCCGCGTTCGCGTCCCTCCGCTTCCCCGGTAGCGGCAGCGTGCCGCGTCCGGGTAGCTCGACGAGGATTCGCAGCTCCCGCGTCAGCGAGTTGACGAGGCTCGTCGTCTCAGCGAGCGCAGACCGGAGCTCCTTGCCGGTGCGGCTTGCGATGTCCTCGACGAGCCGGGCCTCGCCTGCGTCCTCGGGCCCGGCAGTTCGCGCCCGCGCGGCGTGGAGCGCCTGGTATCCGATCCATGCCTTGACGGAGGACAGGAGGGCGTTGGCGTCGAAGACGATCGCCTCGGCGTTCGTCTCCAGATACTCACGGCGGCCGCGTGTGTCGAGCTGATGAACCTGCCGAATGTGCGTATCCACGTGCAGTCGGTACAGGTCGAGTTGCGTGCGCAGGTCCGCCTTCTTGCCAGCGACGGTGTCCCATAGGGATGTCGGGACCGATCCGACCGCCCGCGCCTGGTCAACTACGTCGTCGATGGTGGCGACGAGCGCCGTCAGCTCGGCCCACTGCCCGTGACGGATGGTCGTGAGTACCTGGCTGGTCAGCGCGATGTTGGTTCTGACGAGGCCCGTGATCTCGCTCAGCTGCATCTGAAGGGCGACCATGGCCAGCGCCGGCCCAATGAGAGCGATAGTTTGAGCCGTGCTCACAGCGGTCACGGGTATGAATCGGGCCTGACCAACGACGCGACTGGAGGACATCACCGCGCCGAGGTTCGCACCGTCCTTGACCGCGAGTGTTCCGCCGGCCTTCAGCAGGGCCAATGTCTCGTTGCTCAGTCTGTAGATCCCCTGCATGCTGCCGAACGCGCTCGCGAGGTTGCCACCCACGGTCGCTGCGTTTCCCATCGAGGCGAGAACTGTCGAGATCCGCGTTCGATCAGCGGCCGGCACGAGCCCGAAGTCGATCAGATCGAGCTTGAGCTCCGCCGGGACCTTGCCGAGGACCACGCCAACCCCTGGGAGCACCTCCGCGATGACCGTGTCCGGGCCGCCCTGCCCGGGCTCGGCGAGTTCCACCGAGTCCGAAGGGTGATGCATACGATCTCCTCCCCACAGGGACGCGCTATGGGACACCTGACCTGGAACCCCTAGGAAGCTGCCGCGTAGCAGCGTTCGCATTCCTGCGCCCACAGTTCATCGTCGGTCAGTGAGGCATACTCGGACCGCAACTGTCGCGCCAGGTCATAGAAGCCGGAACTTGGCCGGCCGGTGCTCCGGGAGACGACCAGAGAACTCCACAGCGGCTCGCCCTTGTCGACCGCCCGACGCGAGACCTTGTCCAGCGGCTGGCCCAGGAAGTCCGGCCGGGTATCCACGCGCCTGGCAAGCGGGCCGTAGCCGATCAGTCCCTTCGCCGTAGCGACGCCGAACAGAATATCCGCAATGCGGTCCACACGGTCGACCTCGAACGTCTCGGGCATCGGGCCAACGTAGGTCGGATCTGGCGCGCAACGGCTCAGCCGATGCGTCACACTTTCAGTCTTCTCGGCCCTTCGACACGTCCCCATCGGAACTTCGGCTGAGGTGTGCGATACGGCGGTCCAAGGCGCGCACATGGATGGAGTCCGGACCGTATTCGGCGGCGAGCAAGGGCCGCACGGACTCCAGTTCGGCAAGGCCCTCGGCTGCGCGGCCGGTCGCGTGAAGCATGATGCCGCGTTGATACTTCGCGTCCCGGAAGAGCGGGTCGACCTGGTCGGCGTGTGCCAGGAACGCGGTGAACTGCGCGATGGCCGCTTCGGCATCGCCGGCCTCGGCATGACTGACCCCAGCGACGTAACGCAGGTAGAGCACGGCGGGATCGGCCTGTCCGTCGCGGGCCGCAAGCTGGGGAAGGATCTCATCGAGCAACGGTGCCGCCCGGCTGAACTCGTCGGCGGTGTAGAGCGTGGACGCTAGATCGATCTTGACCTCGAGCGCCAGCTCGGGAATGTGGCGCGCCCTGGCCACGGCATCGTCGAGCACGTCGATCGCCTGTTGCAGGTGGCCGTCGTCGACCAGTTCCCGCACGCGCTCCCGCACGGCGATGGCTTCGTCCACGTCCAGCGGCGGAACGGGAGAACCCTTGGCGGCCGCAGCGGCGGTCCGGGCGGCGGCCCTGGGTGCGGGCGCCAACGGACGGAGGAACGGCCGCCTCGGGTCCCGGTCGAGGGCCGGACCGGCGCCCACCGACGCGTCATCGGCGCTCGCGAACGGCAGCAGCGTTTCATAGACCGCCTCCGCCTCCGGCCGGTCGCCCGGCTGCTTGGCGAGCATCGCCAGAACCAACGAGTCGATGGCACCCGGCACACCGGGCCGCACGGCCCGCAACGACTGAGCCGGCGTGTTCACGTGATGGTCCTGGTAGGACCGGGTGGGCGACTCCTCGAACGGGGGTCGACCGGTGAGCATCTCGTGCAGCACACAACCGAGCCCGTAGACGTCGGTGGCCGGTCCGACCGGGTTGCCGAGGACCTGCTCGCGGGACATGTAGGGCGGGCTGCCGACCGTGCGCCCGAGCTGGGTGAGTCGGGGCAGCGCGGCGGCACCCTGCAGCACGGCCACGCCGAAGTCGAGCAGTTTCACCAGCCCGCCATGGATGACCATGATGTTGCTGGGCTTGATGTCGCGGTGCACCACGTCCACCCGGTGCACGTCGACGAGGGTCGCCGCGATCTGCGCGGCCGTCGCCGCGCACCAGGGGACCGGCAACGGATCCTCGCCACCCAGCAGCTCGGCCAGCGTCGACCCGTACAACAACTGCATGATCAGATAGATGCGGTCGGTGCGCTCCTCCACGCCGAAGTCGTAGACGGCGGGGATGCCCGGATGCTCGAGTCGCGCGGTCGTGCGGATCTCCCGGAGGAACCGCTCGCGATCGGTCGCGGCGGCCTCGGCCAGCGCCACCGCCTCCGCGCCGGCGGAGACCACCGGCGCGGTGCGGTGCATGAGCTTGACGGCGACGCGGCGGTCGAGCTGTTGGTCGTAGCCGCGCCACACCTCGCCCATGCCGCCCGACCCGATCGGCGCGTCGACCCGGTAGCGCCCAGCCAGCAGCCACTCGTCACTCGGCGCCGGTCCCGTCACGGGCCACTCCTGTTGTGAACGCACGCCCGGTCCTCCGGGAGTGAAGATCAGAACTTACTGTGTCACGCCGTGCGCACCCGTGGTGCTCCCACCGCGGAGCCGCCGCAGGGCCTCGTCCCGCGCCGGGCTGTGGATGAGGTCGTACGCCCGTTTGCGTGCGACCTGCTTGACCGCGGCCTGGAACTCGGGGTTGTCGAAGTAGCGGTTCACGAACGCCGTGTTGCTGTCGTGGTTCTCGGCCACAATGTGGTCCAGCCGCGGATCGGCGACCTGACCGAACTTGTCGAGGTCGTTCTGTAGCGCCACGGCCTGCATCTTCGGGTCCTCGACCAACGAGATGATCTGTTGTACGAACAGGATCCGGTCGGACGTGCCGAGGTCGAGCCCGAACCGGTCGTTCAGCTCGTCAATGATCTCGCTGAGTGGCTTCTCCTCCACTTCCTGTGCCGCTCCCCCAGCGGCGTCGAACCCGCGGATGGCCTGCTCGCCCTCGGCCGCGAGCCGGTAGTCGCCCTGGCCGGTGCGGTCCAGCCGGAAATGCGACAGCGTGGCGTCACCGATGTCCACACCGGCGCCGGGCTGGCGGGGCAGGCGCAGCAGCAGGTAGCGCCCGTAGAGGTAGAGCCGCTCCAGGTCGGCATCGGCATAGCCGACGATCTGGGCCAGGAAGCTGTACGCCCGCACAAAGTCCGACAGCGCCGACCGGAACTCCTCGGCATGGTCGGGGTCGTGCGCGCTCAGCTCCACGAACCGGTCCACGGCCGGTTTGGTGAAGCGGTACAGCTCGGCGTGGGCCTTACGCAGCGCGGCGTCGCCGGCCGCCCGACTCTCGGCCGCGAGCAACGCCTCGGTGAACGCGTCCATCTCCGAGGCCACGAGCAACTGGTAGTCCTCGACCTCGCGCTGCTTGTCGTACAACAGGTTGGGGTCGGTCGGCTCGGTGATGGTGGTCTCGAAGTACGGCTTGAAGGCGGCCTGGATGTCGTCGGCCACGTTGGCGAAGTCGAGGACGAACACGTCCTCCTGCGACTTGTGCTTGTTGGTGCGGTTCAGCCGCGACAGCGTCTGCACAGCCGCGACGCCCGTGAGCGGCTTGTCGACATACATGGCGGTCAGCAGCGGCTGGTCGAACCCGGTCTGGTACTTCTCGGCCACGACCAGGATCCGGTACTCCGTCTGGTTGCGGGCCACCGCCTGAGGGTCGTCGACCTTGGTGTAGGCGAACTGCCCCGGCAGCGCCGCCTCGGAAAAGCCGTTGAGCTTCGGCTCGGTGTAGTCGATCCCGTCGACCTCCAGCGTGCCTGAGAACGCGACCAGCGTCGCGCAGTCACGCAGGTCCCGCTTGGCGATGTAGCGCTGGATCGCCTGGTACAGCCGCACGGCGTGCTCGCGGGACCGGGTCACGACCATGGCCTTGGCCCGCCCGCCGAGGCGGTCACGAACCTCGCTCCGGAAGTGGTCCACGATGATCTGCGCCCGCTGGTCCTGCGACGTCGGGTGCAGTTCGGCCGCGCGGACCAGCTTCGCCTTGGCCTTACGCGGGTCGACCTCGGGATCGGCCGCCTCGGCCGCGTCGACGGCCGCGTTCGTCAGCCGCCACCGCGCCGCGTACGTGACGTAGTTGCGCAGTACGTCGAGGATGAAGCCCTCCTCGGTGGCCTGTCGCATCGAGTAGACGTGGAACGGCCGCCACATTCCCGTCTCCGGGTCGCGGGTGCCGAACAGTTCCAGTGTCTTGGCCTTCGGGGTGGCGGTGAACGCGAAGTAGGACAGGTTCGGGTGACGGCCGCGGGTCACGGCCGACGCGGTGAGCAGGTCACCGTCGTCGTCGATGTCCGAGCCGCGCTGGCCGAGCGCCTTCTTCAGCGCGTTGGCATGCTCCCCCGACTGCGACGAGTGCGCCTCGTCGATGATGATCGCGTACCGCTTCTGGCCGAGTTCGGCGACCTTGTCCAGCACGAACGGGAACTTCTGCTGCGTCGTGATGACGATGCGAGCGGTCGAACCGGCCAGCGCGTCCGCGAGCTGCTGCGAGTCCTCATCGATCTTCTGCACCACGCCGGTGACGTGCTCGAACTGGTAGATCGTGTCCTGCAACTGCCGGTCGAGCACCACCCGGTCGGTCATCACGATGACCTTGTCGAACACGGGCGCGTTGGCGGCGTTGTGCAGCGTGGACAGCCGGTGCGCCAACCAGGCGATCGTGTTCGACTTGCCCGACCCGGCCGAGTGCTCAACGAGGTAGTTGTGGCCGGCGCCGTGCCCGGCCGCGTGCGTGGTCATCTGCCGCACCGCGTGCCACTGATGGAACCGCGGGAAGATCATCGCGTTGGCGTGCGGGTCGGCGGTGCCCGCCTTCCCCTTGGCGGCCTTGGGGTTCTCCACGTGCAGGAACCGCTGCAGCAGCTCCAGCCACGTGTCGCGCTGCCAGATCACATTCCACAGGTACGAGGTGGGGTAGCCCTCCTTCACCGCCGGGTTCCCGGCTCCCCCGGACACGCCGGGCCCACTGGAGCCGATGTTGAACGGCAGGAACCGGGTCTGCTCCCCCGCCAACCGCGTGGTCAGAAAGACCAGATCAGGATCAACGGCAAAATGCACGAGCGTACGCCGCGCGAAAAGCGGCTCCTTGGGGTCACGATCCCTGCGGTACTGGAGCTTCGCGTCCTCGACGCTCTGATTCGTCAACGGGTTCTTCAGTTCGGCCGTGGCGACCGGGATGCCGTTGACGAACAGGGTGAGGTCCAACGACCGGTCCGGCGTCTTCGCCGAGTAGTGCAGCTGCCGGGTCACCGTGAGCCGGTTGGCGTTGTACTCGTCCAGCGCCCCCGCCGCGAGTGTGTGCCCCGGCTTGAAGTAGGCCAACTGCAGCGTGACGCCCCGGTCCTTGACCCCGTTGCGGAGCACGTCCAGCGCGCCCCGCTTGTCGATCTCGGCAGCGACCCGCTTCGCCACCTCCCGCTGCGCCGTAGTGGTGTCCCCGTACGCCTCGATCAGCCGGTTGTACCCTTTGATCTGGGTCGCACCGATGAACGTAAAGAGTTGAGCGGTGTCGAGCGCGAGTTCGGCCCAATAGTCCGACGCGGAGCCCCGCTCCCACCCGGACGCCAGCAGCTCCGCCTCGATCACGTCCTCGAACCGAGCCTCCTTGTGCACACTCACGACAGATCCGCCCCCCGCCCCGTCGTCACATCAAACTGCCCGGTCACCGCCGCCACAATCAACGCCTGCTTCCGCTCAGCCGTCAATGCGTCTGCTTGCGCGATGCGACCCCGAAGCTCGGACAACTGCTCGACCTCACGGCTCAATCTGGCCACTCGGCGTTCGCCATCAGGTGGAATCGGTATACGGTACCGACGTAACTGTTCGCCAGTAAGGTGAGGGATGGTTGCAACATTTCCGTCGGCCTCAAACACGCCACAATATTTGGCAAGGCGAAGCCAGTACATGAGCCACTCGACCGGCACGTCGGCGTTCCGCCGAACACGATGGAGTGACTTCTGAAAGTAGCAGGGTTCGACTCTTCCATCCCATACCGCAGCTTCCGCTACGCCCGCTCCACCTTCGCACACAAGCAAATCGCCAGGTTCGACACGATACCGATAACGTTCCTCTGGGGGAAAACTCATCGTGGCCATGTCACTGCAATCAAGTTGATACCAGTGAACGTTCGCATTCCTAAGGTACGGCGCCTGATCGAAACCCGCCGCACGGTCCGAATTGAGCATCTTCCCAAGCTGGGCTTCGAAGTAGGCGTAAACAGGGCCAATGCGCCAATCGGCCGGCACCACCGGCAGCCATTGCCAACCCGTCGGGCGGCCGTTTGACATAGTCGCCGAGCCCGACAGCGTGTCCGCTATTGATGCCATCTCGTACTCATCTAGTGCAGCCCAATGTCCTGTCCGGACACGAGCGAGTTCATCCCATCGAGAAATTTCGGCATCAAGGAACGCGGCTATACGGCGCTGCTCTTCGAGCGTGGGTACGTCTACTCGTACAGAACCAATCGCGGCAGCAGTCAAGAGAGGTTGCGCGGTAGAAGAAGCGAGACCAGGTAAATGAATACCAGAAAGCAGGAAGTACGCGTACCGGCTGTCGATGCCTTTGGGAGTAGCAACGATGACGTTATCCGCAGCCCAACAGCTTTGCGTCACATAATTCACCTGGCCGACGGTGCCGACTCGGCCAATCAGGCTCGAACCCACGTCACAATTTGATTGCGACGTAGTGCCTATGATTCCAGTTGCCCCCATAACGGGAATATTCCCATTGCCAGATTGGGAATCAGTCGAACTGCCACTTCGAAGGCTGATAAGCCGCTTAAGGGCGATGCTCTGGGCAGACCGAATCATTGGGTCACCTCGCTGAGCAGGACTTGAATCTGAGATTCGAGTTCACGCAGTTCGGCGTCGATTTCGGCCAACGGGCGGGGTGGGGTATAGACATAGAAGTGGCGGGTTAGCGGAATTTCGTAGCCGACCTTCGTCTTGGTGTGGTCGATCCAGGCGTCGGGGACGTGCGGGATGACCTCGCGGGCGAAGTACTCCTCCACGTCCTGGTCGAGCGGGACGTTTTCGTAGTCGCGCAGGTCGGGGTCGGGGACGACCTCGCCCTTCACCAACTGGACCTCGCCGTCGGGGTCGCTGACGGAGACCGCCGACCACAGGCCCTTCTCCACAGCGGCGGCGGGCCACGCCAAGCCCGCCTCGGCAACCGCCGCGTGCAGGCCGGTCTTGGCCGCCTTTTTCGTGGCCCATGAAGTGCCGAGCAGCGGCTTCAAAGCGACCAGCAGCGCGTCGAGCTGCTCGTACTTCTGGAGGGGTTTGGCCTCTGCCAGCGCGGCGAGCGTGTCCTCGGTGATCTCGAAGCGCAGCTTGAGTGGGCGCTCGACGGTGATGCGGCGGTAGCCGAAGTCGGTGGTGGCGAAGATTTTCACGTTGGCGTGGCCGGGATGCGACGGGTCCGCCGCGGCCTTGAGCGCGTCCGCGTACAGGCTGGTGATCGTCGCGATCTGGTCGTCGGAGATCATCTTGCGCTTGTCGCCGAGGCTCTTGCGCATCTTCACCCACTGGGCACGGGCGTCGAGCAGGATGACCTTGCGGTGCAGGGCCGGCGCCTTGCGGTTGGAGAGGATCCAGAAGTACGTGGAGATGCCGGTGTTGTAGAACAGCTGATCCGGCAGGGCGACGATGCCCTCTAGGAGGTCGTTCTCGAGGATCCAGCGGCGGATGTTCGACTCGCCCGACTCGGCCGCGCCGGTGAACAGCGGCGAGCCGTTGAAGACGATGGCCAGCCGGGAGCCGCCCTTGTCCACGGGACGCATCTTCGACAGCATGTGCTGCAGGAACAGGAACGAGCCATCGTTGATGCGGGGCAGGCCGGCGCCAAAGCGGCCGGCGTGGCCGAGTTCGGCCTCCGCCTCGACCTCGTCCTTGACCTTCTTCCACTCCACGCCGAACGGCGGGTTGGCGAGCAGGTAGTCGAACGTTTTGCCCTCGTGGCCGTCGTCGCTGAACGAGTTGCCGAAGTAGATGTTGCCCGGGTCCTGGCCCTTGAGCATCATGTCGGAGCGGCAGATGGCGTACGACTCGCCGTTAAGTTCCTGACCGAACAGGGCAACCGTCGCGTGCGGGTTGAGCGAGGTGATGTGGTCCTCGGCGGCCGACAGCATCCCGCCGGTGCCGCAGGCCGGGTCGAGGATGTTGATGACGTGGCCGGGCTCGGTCAGCCTCTCCGCGTCCGGGGCGATCAGCAGGTTCACCATCAGCTTGATGACCTCGCGCGGGGTGAAGTGCTCGCCGGCGGTCTCGTTCGAGATTTCGGAGAAGCGCCGGATCAGCTCCTCGAAGACGTACCCCATCTGGTGGTTGTCGACCTTGTTGAGGTGCAGGTCGATGTCGGCGAACTTCTGCACCACGGGGTAGAGCAGCTTCGCGCCGTGCAGCCGGGCGATCTGCGTGTCGAAGTCGTACTTGTCGAGGATCTCGCGGGCGTTGGGCGAGAAGCCGTTGATGTAGTCGCGCAGGTTCTTCGCCACATTGGCCGCGTCCGCGCCGATGGTCGCGAAGCTCTGCCGGGACGTGTTGTAGAACGGCAGCTTGGCGGCCAGCCGCAGCAACTGGTCCTTGTTCGTCAGGTTCGTCGACTTGTCGCGCTCCCACACCGCCTCGCGGGTCGGCTCGATCACGCAGTCCAGCCGGCGCAGGACGGTCAACGGCAGGATCACCTTGCCGTACTCGGACTGCTTGTAGTCGCCGCGGAGCAGGTCGGCGACCGACCAGATGAAACCGGCCAACTGCTGATGGGTACTCATGCTGTTCCGTTCTGTGGTGACGTGATCCCAGAGGCATCCTCGGGCAGGAAGGCGCCCGATGTCAGGCCGTAGACGGCCGTTCGGAGAGCGTTTGTGGCCACTGCGGCGGCGTCGTCGAACCGATCGGTGACCTCGGTGAGCCGCCGGAACGCCTCGCCGTAGCGGCGCTGTTCGGCCAGCGGCAGCCGCGGCACCCGGCAGCGGCGCAGGTCCAGCCGGAAGGTGCCGCCCAGGGTGCCCGTGGCCTGCCGCCGGTTGAACCCGGACCGCAGGAAACAGGCCAGGAAGTACGGGTCGAGCTGCTCCGGATCGCAGCGGACCACCTCGCCGGCGGTGCGGTCGGGACGGTCAGGCGGCGGATCACCGGCCACGGTCGCGTCGAACTGACGGTCGCCAGCGGGGATGATCACATCGCCGGGCTGGAGGGCGGTGTCCTTGTCGACGATCGCGAGCGCGCCCGCGCGGATCAGGTCAACGACCGACGCGAGGGGGAACGGGACGGACGCGGTTGCCTCGAACACGGGCAGGGCCACGTCGAGGTCGTCGACCGCGCGGGCGAGAGCGTCGCGCAGGTCGGCGTAGTCCCGGCTGAGATCGCCCACCGGTGGCTCGACGTACCGGGCCGGGAGGAGCAGCACGTCCTCGTCGAGCAGCTCGATCGAGGGCACCTCGGCGGTCAGCGTCCGGTCGGCGTACACCCGCTCCCACCCGTCCGCATCGCGCGGCACGTCCTCGGGCCGCGTCTCGCTCAGGTCCACCAGGCGGACCGTGTACGACGGCCGGCCCGACGGCCGTTGCAGCACCCAGATCTGGTGCGGCCCGGACAGCGGGGCACCGAACCCGCTGGGCAGAGCGACGACCTGCGCAAGAGCGCCCGAGCGCAACAGTTCCGCACGAATGCGCTTGGCCGAACCGCGCACCGACGCCGAGTACGGCATCACGACGATCGCCAGCCCGCCCGGCTTGAGGTAGCCGTAGCACACCTGCAGCCAACCGAGCGCGGCGTCGGCCGGGCTGGGCTGGCCGAACTCCCAGTGCAGCTCCGACGCCCAGTTCTCCGACTCCCCGTCGAGCCGTCCCGGCGCGAGGCAGACGGCCAGGTCCGCTGTGCCGCGATAGGCGCGCAGCGCATCCTCACCGAACGGCGACCCTACGAGCGCCTCGGCGTGGTGGGCCCCGGCCTCGGCGAGCAGCCGGTTCGCGGTGTTGACGTCGATCGTCGACGGGTCCTGGCCGACGATGCGGACCGTGGGCGGGAGCTCACCTGCCACCGCCGCCAGGATCGCACCGAGCCCGCAGTCAGGGTCGACGACAGTTCCCTGCCGCAACGGCGGCAGCAGTCCGGCGACCGCGGCGGCGAGCTTCACCTGGCCCATGTACATCTGGCGGCGGAGCGTCGCACCCTGCATGACGGGCACCGCCACCATCCGCATCTCCGGTGCGTTCTGCCCGGGCACGGGCTCGGCGGGGCCGCCCGACGGGGGATTCCCGAGTCGGCCGTTGGCCCGCAGCCACTGCTCGACGTCGGCCCACGCGAACGTCGGGCTCGTCGGCGTGCCGCCGACCGGCTGCGGAAAGTCGGCGTACCGACGCCGCCAGTTCGACACCGCCGCCCTACCCACCTCCGCGATCCGGGCGATCTCGGCGGCGGTCACCTCATCACGGTTCGTGGTCACGGCGAACACCGTACACAGCCGTGTCGCGTACACGCAACGACCTAATGGATCTCAATTCTCGTTGTGTACTTGACAACATGTTGCACGATGTTCACAGTTCACGGTGTTCACAGATTGCACTCACCAAGGGAGACCCCTCCAGTGCGCAAGATCGCTATGTTCGGCCTGGCCGCGCTCGCGGCGTTGACGCTCGCGTGCAGCTCCGGCGGCGGCACCACGTCGTCCGTGAGCGGCGGCGAGGAGCAGAGCGCCCCCGCCGAGGCCAAGGAGAAGACCACGACCACCGCCAAGGTCGGCCAGAAGGTGACGTTGACCAGCGACATCCTCGGCGAGAAGACCGTCGTCGAGGTCACCGTGGCCAACGCCAAGCAGTACAAGGTGGAGCCGGGCGACTTCGGCAGCAAGCCCGAGCACGGCGTGTTCCTCGTGCTGGACGTGACCGTGGTGTGCAAGGACGGGACATACCACGCTAATCCGTTCAACTTCAAGTTCGTCGCCAAGGACGGCACCGTCGCCGAAATCGCCCTCACCATCGGCTTCAAGCCCACCATGAGCGCCGCCGACCTTTCCGCCGGCCAGAAGACCAACGGCAAGATCGTCTTCGACGTACCGAAGGACGCCGTTGCCGACGGCAAGATCCAGATCGACGGTACGGGCTTGGACTACGACAAGCCGGCCGCCTTCTGGGCGCTCTGAACCCGCACCGCGCGGGCCGACCGCTCAACGGCCGGCCCGCGCGGGATCGCGCAGGTTGGGCAATGGGCCGACGAGGGCCCAGCAGACTGGTGGTATGCCAGTCATCACCGCCTTTCTCGGCGACATCACGGAGCAGGATGTCGACGCCGTCGTCAGCGCGGCGAACAACGCCGTGCGTGGTGGCGGAGGTGTAGCAGGCGCTATCCATCGCAGCGGAGGCCCAGCGATCCTCCGCGACTGCGTCGCCAGGTTTCCGAACGGGCTCGCTACCGGTGACGCCGGCTGGACCGCGGCGGGTGACCTGCCCGCTCGGTGGGTCATTCACGCGGTCGGCCCGAACTTCACAGCTGGGCAGCGCGACCGCAGTCTGCTGGAGTCGTGTTACCGCCGCGCGCTGGAGGTTGCCGACGGCCTCAACGTGCGTAGCGTTGCGTTCCCTCTCCTCTGCACCGGCGCCTACGGTTGGCCGCGTGCCGACGCCATCACGGCGGCGATCGAGGCCATCACCGCCACCCGAACCCGCGTCGAGGAGGTCCGCCTCGTCACGCTCGACGAGTCCGTGTACAAGCAGACCCGCGCGGAGATCCTGGTCCGCTATCCGCCGCCCGTCGGGGAAGGCACGGTCGGCTTCCTGTTCGAACGCACGCCGACCCAGTTCTGCCTGCGCGGCGACGATTACCTGTGGCGGGAACTTCGCGCGCACTTCGCCGACACGCCGCTGCCACGCGACTGGTTCGGCTTTAGGGCGCTTGTCACCGCTGCCATCGAGCACATCATCGGCGAACCTCTCAGCGACCGTCAGTATGCGCCGTGGCTTGATAATCACTCGGCAGCGATCCGTGTCCCCGAGTTCGACCCAGGGCACGGCATGTCTGCCGGCGGCGTTCATGTTCCGTGGTGGGTGCACACGGCGGTGCCGATCCTGATCGACCGCTTCGAAGCGACACACGAATCCGAGAAACGCCTCCGGGACTGACGAAGTGCGTCCAGCGGGGGTCGACGAGCTGGCGCTGCAGGCGCGGCATCAGCTTCGACCTGCTCTGCCTGTTCAACAATCGGCGTGCCGAAGATGGGCCATCGAATCGGTACCAACCCTGGCGGATGGAGGCAACGATGGTCGACGCTGTCCATGTCTGGTCGCACCAGCACACGGTTTCGGGGTCAGGTCGGCTGACCTGACCCCGAAACCACTGATCAACTACGCAGGCTCCACTTCTGGTTGGAGCCGCCCCAGCAGCTGTAGAGCTGGATCTTCGCTCCGTTGCCGCTGCCCGCAGCGTCGAGGCACAACCCTGACTGCACTCCCCTGATGGTGCCGTCGGAGTTGACGTTCCACTGCTGGTTGGTACCGCCGTTGCAGTCCCAGATGATGACCGCGGTGCCGTTGGTGGTGCCCCTGTTGGACGCGTCCAGGCACTTGTTCCCGTACACCGTAAGCTGCTTGCTCGAGGTGTAGGCGAAGCGCTGGTGGGAAGCGTTCCAGCAGTCGTACAGCTGCACCTGGGTCCCGTTGGTGGTGCTGGCGTTCGGCACGTCGATACACCGACCGGAACCGCTGCCCACGATCTGCTGACCACTACCGCTGCCGCCGCCGGTGCTGCCGGTGGTGGGGGTGGTGCC
>NZ_BAAALT010000044.1:0-589 GCF_039528515.1 Luedemannella flava | reverse complement strand
GTCTGACGTCTGGGCCATCGAGTTCCGTGAGCAGCTCCTCCGGGGAGTTCTTCCTTAGGCGCACTTCGAGAACTGGCTGGATTGCCGCGTTCCACGCCTCCCTGACAGGGCGGCTTGCGAAGATCTCCACCCGCGCCGAAATGGCATCAACGAGCTTCGGGTTCGGAACCTGCATGTCTGGATCGAGTCGTACCGGACCGCCCGGCGCCAGGAACGTCACCGTGTGGCGGACAAGCTGGTCGAGTGCATCAAGCATCTCCGGGTAGAGGCCTTCGACTCTTGCATGGTGCCTAGCTTCCCGCCCTGGAAGCCTGGCGTTGGCGAAGCCAAAGGCGAGACCCGCCAGACCGACAACGTACGGTCCGGCTTCTTTGATCACGTCGACCCCGAGACTCACGCGGGCACTTTAGTCCGGCCTAACCAGATCGAGCGTCGGACGCGCCGCGAGTCCTTGGCGACTTGGCGATGGTGTTCGAGGGAATGCCGCAGGGCGCCTTGTCTAGCGATTGACGCTTACGTGTCAACCCTGAGTGAGAAATTGGTCGCGCTTAGTGCTTGAAGACTCGGCATAGGTGTTCTAGTATCTGAA